>NZ_JBFUIU010000277.1:0-10959 GCF_056401695.1 Variovorax sp. P4_D9 | reverse complement strand
GAACTCTACGAACTGCGCAGCGAGCAGGCCGGGCTCGGCAGCGCCTTCGGCTCGGGCAGCGGCAGTGCCGCGGGCGAATCGCGCTCGATGCTGCATTCGAAGGTGCTGGTGATCGACGGCCGGCTGCTGGTGGTCGGATCGATGAACCTGGACCAGCGCTCGCAGTTGCAGAACACCGAGATCGCGGTGCTGGTGCGCAGCGACGCGCTGTCGGGGGCGGCCGGCCGCAAGATCGAGTCGGCGCTGCGCGAAGGCTCGTGGCGCGTGGAGCGCAGCGACGGCCGGCTGGTCTGGCACGCCCCCGAGGGCAGCGGCCTCGAAGACGCCACCGCCGAGCCCGACACCAGCGCCGGCCTGCGCCTGATGCTCAAGCTCCTCGGGCCACTGGCGCCGGACGCGCTGCTGTAGCGGCGGCCGAGCTTCAGAGCTGGTCGCGCACGCGCGCGAACACCTTCCAGAAAGTCGCATCCTGTGCGGTCGCGAAATTGATCCGCATCAGCGTGGTGGGCGGCCGCCGGGCATGGAACAGCGAGCCCGGTGCCAGCAGGTAGCCCTCGTCGAGCATGCGCTGGGTCAGGGCATCGGTGTCGACGCCGGTGTCGACCCAGCCGAACAGGCCGGCCGGCTCCGATGCCAGCGTGCAGCCGGCCGCCAGCGCGAGCTTGACGGTGCGCCCCCGGGCACCATCGAGCCTGACGCGGATCCGTTCCGCATGCCGGCGCAACTGGCCCTGGTCGATGCACCAGGCCAGCGCGCGCTCGAACAGCGCCGGCGAGGTCAGTGTGGCGAGCAGCTTGGTCTCGAGCAGCCGGGCGACCAAGGGCGGCGATGCGGCGAGGAAGCCGATGCGCCAGTTGGGCGCCAGGATCTTGGCGAAGCCGCCGACGTAGATGGTGCGCTGCAGGCCATCGAGCGCACAGAGCCGGGTCGCATGCTCGGGCGCCAGGTGACTGTAGGTGTCGTCCTCGACGATGTGGAAGTCATGCCGATTGGCCAACTGCAGCACAYGGTGCGCGCTGCCCGGCGTCAGGCTGTAGCCAGTCGGGTTGTGCAGCACGCTGACGCTCACGAAGAGCTTGGGCTTGTGGGCCTCGCCGGCGGTGCAGTAGCGCTCCATCACTTCGAGGTCGGGGCCATCGGCCTTGCGCGGCACCGGCAGGATGCGCATGCCCAGCGCCTCGAGCCGCGCGAACTCGATCGCCCAGCCCGGCTCCTCGACCATTACCGGATCGCCCGCGCGCAGCAGGGTGCGGCTCACGATATCGAGCGCATGGGTCGCGCCGATGGTGGTCACGATCTGATCCGGCGCGGCCGGCACGCTGATGCCGGCCAGCCTGGTCGCCAGGCTGCGGCGCAGGCCGCCATCGCCCGCCGGCTCGCCGTACTGGAGCGACAGCTCCTGCAATGCCTTGCCGCTGGTGACGCGGCGCACCGCCGCCGGCATGAAGGTCGACTCCAGCCAATCGGGCGGGAAGACGCCCATGCCCGGTTGCGGCTTGTCGCTCGGACGATGGAACATGCCGCGGATCAGCGCGCTGGCGTCGGCCGCCACCAGATGCACCGGCGCCTGGGCCGGTGCCGAGCGGGTGCTGGCAGCGTCCGGCCCAGCGCCAGCCGGGCCCGGGTCGCGCACATAGAAGCCGCGTTGGCGACGCGCCTCGACCAGGCCCTGCGCCAACAATTGGTCGTAGGCTGCGACCACGGTGTGCGGGCTCACGCCCTGCTGGCGGGCACACTCGCGCACCGAGGGGAGCCGCGCGCCCGGCGGCAGCAAGCGGTTGCGGATGCGCTCCGCAAAACGGTCGGCGAGTTGCCCGGTCAGCGACTGGGCGGAGGTTCGTGTCAGCATGCCGCGTATTGCTCTGTGTCAATGAGTTGACCGATACAGGCAGTTCCTATGTTTGATTATCTGTATCGGTACTGTAATGGTCATCAGTTTAAAGTGTGTCCCATGAACTGGCAAGAATTCACTGCGCTGCTGGTGTTAGCCACGGCGATGAGTTTCTCGCCGGGTCCCAACACCACCTTGTCGACCRCACTCGCCGCCAACGGCGGCCTGCCACGCGCGATGCGTTTCGTGTGGGCCGTACCGGTCGGCTGGAGCCTGCTGCTCGCGCTGTGCGCGGCCGGCGTCGGCGCGCTCGTGCTGGCGCTGCCTTCGCTGCGCTGGGTCATCAAGGCGCTCGGCATCGGCTACCTGCTGTGGCTGGCCTGGAAGCTCAGCGGCAGCGGCTCGCTGGGCCAGGCTGACAGCGCCAAGCTGCAGGTTGGCTTCAAGCAGGGCGTGATGCTGCAGTTCCTCAACATCAAGGCCTGGCTGCTGGCGCTGACGCTGGTCGCGGGCTGGATCGCCGGCCAGCCCGATGCGCTGCGGCGTTTCGCGATCGTCGCACCGGTGATGCTGGTGTATGCCTTCACCAGTAATTTCGCCTACGCACTGGCCGGCGCGCTGCTGCGCCACTGGCTGGCCCAGGGCCGCCGCCTGCTGTGGTTCAACCGCGCCATGGCGGCCGTGCTGGCGCTCACCGCCTGGTGGATGGTGGGCGTATGAAGATCAGGGACGAGACCCTCGGCATGTGGCTGGGCGTGCTCGGCGTGGCCTTCTTCGCGGTCACGCTGCCGATGACGCGGCTGGCCACCGGAACGCAGGATGCTCCGCAACTGTCGCCCTGGTTCGTGACGCTCGGACGGGCGGCGCTGGCCGGCGTGCTGTCGGTGATCTTCCTGCTCGCCACCCGCTCTGCGAGGCCGCGGCGACAACACTGGAAGCCGCTCGGCATGGCAGTGCTTGGCAACGCGGTCGGCTACCCCTTGCTGCTGGCCTATGCGCTGCGGGTGGTCAGTGCCAGCCACGCCGCGGTGATCACAGCGCTGCTGCCGCTGGTGACCGCGGCCTGCGCTGCCTGGGTGCTGCACCAGCGGGCCCGGCTCGGCTTCTGGCTCTGTGCCATCGCAGGCAGTGCTCTGGTGGTCGCGTTCTCGCTGCTGCGGGCGCAGTCGCACGGCGGCGCCTTCGGCTTCGAATGGGCCGACGTGCTGCTGGTCGGCGCGGTCATCGCGGCCTCGTTCGGCTACATCTACGGCGCCCAGGTCACGCCGGCACTGGGGGCCGAGCGCGTGATCTGCTGGGTCTGCGTGCTGGCGTTGCCGGTCACGCTGCCGGGCACGCTGTGGCTCTGGCCCGAGCAGCCGATCGCGACCTCGGCCTGGGTCGGCTTCGTCTACGTCGGCGTGTTCTCGATGTGGATGGGCTTCTTCGCCTGGTACCGCGGCCTCGCGATGGGCGGTGCCCTGCGCGTCAGCCAGACCCAACTGCTGCAGCCCTTCCTCTCGATCCTGGCGGCCGTGCCGCTGCTCGGCGAGCCGCTCGACGTGGTCACGCTCGGCTTCGCGGCGGCCGTGGTGGCCACCGTTGTCGCCGGCAAGAAGCTGTCACAACCGCGCGCCCCACTGGTCGCCGCCGCGGCCTCCCGCTAACCTTCCGCACCCCCAAAGGAAAAACATGAACTGGAAACTCGCCGCCCGCGCCGAAAAGATGAATCCTTCGGTGCTCCGCGAAATCCTCAAGGTGACCGAGCGTCCCGGCATCATCAGCCTGGCCGGCGGCCTGCCTTCGCCCAAGGCCTTCCCGATCAACGCCTTCGCCGAAGCCTGCGCCGAAGTACTGCACAAGGACGGCCAGGCTGCGCTGCAGTACGGCGCGAGCGAAGGCTACGGCCCGCTGCGCGAAGCCGTGGCAGCGATGCTGCCGTGGCCCGTGGATCCGGCCCAGGTGCTGATCACCACCGGCTCGCAGCAGGGCCTCGACCTGGTCGCCAAGGTGCTGCTMGACCCCGGCAGCCGCGTGCTGGTTGAGACGCCGACCTACCTCGGCGCGCTGCAGGCCTTCTCGCCGATGGAGCCGGAACCGGTCAGCGTCGCCAGCGACAGCGGGGGCGTGATCGTCGACGACATGGTCGCCAAGGCCAAGGACGCGCGCTTCATCTACCTGCTGCCCAACTTCCAGAACCCGACCGGCCGCACCATGACCGAGGAGCGCCGCGCCGCGGTGTCCGCGGCCGCCGCCAAGGCGGGCCTGCCGATCGTCGAGGACAACCCCTACGGCGAGCTCTGGTTCGACAACGCGCCGGAGCTGCCGCTCACGGCGCGCAACCCTGAAGGCTGCATCTACCTCGGCTCGTTCTCGAAGGTGCTGGCGCCGGGCCTGCGGCTGGGCTTCATGGTGGCGCCCAAGGCCATCTTCCCGAAGCTGCTGCAGGCCAAGCAGGCGGCCGACCTGCATWCGCCGAGCTTCAAYCAGCGCATGGTCCATGAGGTCATGAAGGACGGCTTCCTGTCGCGCCACGTGCCGACCATCCGGGCGCTCTACAAGCGCCAGTGCGAGGCCATGGTGGCGGCGCTGGAGCGCGAGATGAAGGGCCTCTCGGTCGAGTTCGTCAAGCCGGCCGGCGGCATGTTCCTCTGGGTCCGGCTGCCCGAGGGCATCGACACCGTGGCGCTGCTGCCCAAGGCGGTGGAGCGCGGCGTGGCCTTCGTGCCGGGCGCGCCCTTCTACGCGGGCGAGGGCGACCCGCGCACCCTGCGCCTATCCTTCGTGACCGCCAGCGTCGACGAGATCGACACCGCAATCGCCGCGCTGGCCGAAGTGGTGCGCGAACAGCTCGCGCACCATGCGGCGGCCGAGGTGGAGCGGCAGCTGGCGGCCAGCACAGCCTGACAACGCCCCAGGATCAGTCCGACGATGATCGACGGCAGCACCTTCCTGCTATTCCTGCTCGCGGTGCTGGCGCTGTTCGTCTCGCCGGGGCCCAACATGGCCTTCGTGCTCTCGCACGGCGTTTCGATGGGGCCGCGGGCCGGCTTCGCAGCCGGGCTCGGCATCGCAGCGGCGGACCTGGTGCACACCGTGTCCGCGGCGACCGGCGTCACGGCACTGGTGGCGGCCTGGCCGCCCTCGTTCGACCTGCTGCGCTATGCCGGCGCGCTCTACCTGCTTTGGCTCGCCTGGCAGGCGCTGCGCGCGGGCAGCGCGCGGCCGAAGCCGCAGGCCGATGGCACCACTTTCGCGCGTGTGCTGCGCAGCGCCTGGCTCAACAATCTGGTCAATCCGAAGGCGTTGCTGTTCTTCATGGTGTTCCTGCCGCAGTTCGTCGACCCATCGCGCGGCAGCGTGCCGCTGCAGTTGGTGCTGCTGGGCGTCACGCTGTCGCTGGCCGGCCTGGTCTTCAACACCTTGCTCGGCGCCTGCAGCGGGCAGGTCCACCGCTGGCTGCGGCGGCGCGGCGCGGACGGCTTCCAGCGCGGACTCCTGGCTGCGATGATGGCGGGCTTGGCGGTCCGGCTGATCCTGCTCGACCGCCCTCCTACCAAGGGACTCTGACATGCTCAACATCTGGGGGCGCATAAGCTCCATCAACGTGCGCAAGGTGGTCTGGTGCGCACAGGAACTCGGGCTCGACTTCCAGCGCACCGAGGCGGGCGGCCGCTTCGGCGTGGTGCAGACGCCCGAATACCTGGCCCTCAATCCGAACGCCATGGTGCCGACGATCGACGACGGCGAGGGCCCGGACCGGGTCACGCTGTGGGAGTCGAACGTGATCGTGCGCTATCTGTGCGCCAAGCATTCGCCCGGCAAGCTCTACCCCGAGCCGCTGGCCGCGCGCTTCGATGCCGAGCGGTGGATGGACTGGCAGCAGACCACGCTGAACCCGGTCAGCGGCGGCGCCTTCAGGCAGTGGGTTCGGACGCCGCCCGAGCAGCGCCAACCCGAGCTGATCGCCTATTCGGTGCGCGCCACTGAGCCGCTGTTCGCGCTGCTCGATGCCCACCTCGCGAGCCGCGCCTTCATGTGCGGCGACCACTTCACGATGGCCGACATCCCGGTCGGCTGCGAGGCGCACCGCTGGTTCGGGCTGCCTCAGACCGAATACACACGGCCCGCCTGGCCGCACGTCGAACGCTGGTTCGGCGACTTGCGCATACGCGCTGCTGCACGCGGCGTGCTCGACCTGGCCCTCGAATGACAACCATGATCTCCCGCCCCTTCAAGCAAGTCGACGTCTTCACCTCGACGCCCTATTTCGGCAATCCGCTCGCGGTCGTGCTCGACGGCAGCGGCATCGACGACGAGGCCATGCAGCGCTTCGCCGCCTGGACCAATCTCTCCGAGACCACCTTCATCCTGCCGGCCACGGAGCCCAGTGCCGACTATCGCGTGCGCATCTTCACGCCGGGCGGCGAGCTGCCCTTCGCCGGCCACCCGACGCTCGGCAGCTGCCATGCCTGGCTGCAGGCCGGCGGTAAGCCGAAGGCGACCGGCCAAATCGTGCAGCAGAGCGCGGTGGGCCTGGTGCCGATCCGGCGCGAGGGCGAGCGCCTGGCCTTCGCCGCGCCTGCGATGCGGCGCATTGCGCCGAGCCCGACCCTGCTGGCCAAGGTCGCGGCGGCGCTGGGGCTGAAGGCGCAGCAGATCATCACGGCACAGCTGCTCGACAACGGGCCCGCCTGGCTGGGCCTGTTGCTCGACGATGCCGACACGGTGCTCACGCTCAAGCCGGATCACCGCGCGCTGCGCGAGCTGGGGCAAAAGGTCGGCGTTGCGGGACTGCCATCGTCGGACGGTTCCCCGCTGCTGATCGCGCGCTCGAACCGCGAAGCGCGCGCCTTTGCGCGCTTCGAGGAAGCGCCGGCCGACATCGAGGTGCGCGCCTTCGCGGCGCCGATCGGCGTCGAGGAGGACCCGGTCACGGGCAGCTTCAACGCCAGCCTGGCGCAGTGGCTGATCGCCGACGGCCACCTGCCTGAAAGCTACGTCGCCGCCCAGGGCCAGACCCTGGGCCGCGCCGGGCGCGTGCACATCCGGCGGGATGCGGAGGGGCAGGTGTGGGTCGGGGGGGATTCGGTGACCTGCGTGGATGGAAGCGCCCGGTTGTAGCGTTCGACGACCGCGTGGTCGCGAAGCCGATCCTCCGCTCACCCCCAACCAAGGCAGCAAGATCGCCGCATCCGCCCGAATCCGCAAATCGGCCGCCTTGCCGTCGGAGCGGCTGTTCACCCGCGCGATCTGGTTGTTGTAGTGGTCGTTCTCGGCGATCAGCACGTCGAGCAGGGTGCGCCGGCCGAGGTGGTACCACTGCTCGAAGAAGATCTTGCATACCCGGTCCGAGTCCTTGATCAGCGGCGTGTACTCCTCCGCCCTCAGCGCGGCATCGCGCTGCTTGCAAAGCTGTCCTGCTGCGTGGTCTTCGACACCACCCAGTTGAGCTGCGGATAGCGCGAGGCGTGCACCGACTTCGCGTACAGGTCGGCGGCCTTGGCCTCGGCCTGGGCCTGCCGAAGCGCGGGATGCTCAGGCGCTGCGAGCAGCGCCTGCTGGACTTCGACGATCGGCGTTGTCCATTGCAGCTGCGGCGGCAGCTTGACCTCTTCGCCGACCAGCTTGACCAGCTTGATCTCGACCTCGCGCAGCCCCGCCGCCACCAGGTCACGGCTCGCCAGGGCCTGCAGACGGCGGCCCCGCGCTTGGACCAGTTCGCTGTTCACAGCCGCGGTCGCTTTTGACGGTCTCGGCCAGCATCTCGACCAGCTCGGTCATGCGGCCAACGTAGGCATCGCTCAACACCATCGCCTGCTGGTTGCGGCGCAGCTTCGACCAGCGCTTGGACGGTGTCGTAGGCCACCTGCTGGCGCACCTGCAGCAGTTGCTCGCGCGCCGCGACCTGCAACTGCGGCCAGCGCTGGCCCTCGATCTCGTCGATGTCGAAGCGGGAAGCCTCCCATTTGGCCGTGGCCTCGCGCACGTCGGGGCTCAGCGCCAGGGCCTTGGCGACCATGCGCTCGAGGAAGTCGCGCGCGCTGTCGCCGACCCCGGCCGAGGCGTTGAGGGAGACAGACCCCGCGGCCGGAGCAGGTGGTGCGGCACCCTCCGGGGCTGGGCGTTTGGTGGGAGCGTCTTCCGCAACGGCAGCCGGTCTTGATGACCATGGGACCTCCGACTCAATCTGGGGCTTGCACGGAACGAGATTGTTCGATCTGGGCCTGAACCGCCAGGGTGCTTGGGTCCGGCTAAGGAACACGCATTTCCGCGCGCCGCCGAGCAGGGCGGGCAACCGCAGGGGCGCGCGCGGCCGGCGACGACGGGGGCTGCTGCGAACGCGAAAGCCTGTAGCCCTCATCGCCCAGCGTCTCGAGGGTCCAGCCGCTCGGCCCGTGCAGTTGGAGTGCGACGCGAAGATCGTCGACCGTGCAGCCGATGTTGTCGATGCGATGCCAGTTGGCGCCTTGCTCGCCCGAAGGCAGCATGCTCCTCAGCCACCTCTTCGACACCGGCTGCCCGGCCGTGAAGAAGAGCTCGAGGGCGATGTCGAAGTCGACCCCGTCGAGTTTCACTTCCTCGTCGTTGAAGGCGACGATCCGCTCGATCGGGTGGAAGGCATAGCGGTCCCAGCAGAGCAGGCGCGGCGTGCTCGCGAGCCCATGCGAATCGAGGAAGGAGAGGATCGCTCGATACAGGTCGCTGAAGAATCGAGGCGTGGTGGCGACGCCGTCGGCTTCGTTGAGGCGAGGGGCGGCGCGCGGGCGCTTCACCAGGGGAGCCTGCAGCAGCGGCACATCGGGGCCGACCGCGGTGATCAGGGCCTCGACGACGGAGCGCCCGTGGCTGTCGGTGTCGGGCGCGTCGCCAAGCACCACCACGTCGAGGGTCGAGGCGCGGGTCCCCAGCCCGAGGATCTCGTCGATGCTCGTGAAGACCAGCGGCGAGTAGCCGAGCGCGCGCAGGACGCGCCGGGTGTATTCGCGCGAGCGGGGCGTGTAGGCAAGCACGCCGGCTCGCCGGGTGGCTGCGCGGTTCACGATGCGACCTCTCGAGTGTCGGAAAGCAGCAGGCCGGATCCCAGACCGGCCGGACCGCGCGCCGTTGACGCGAGCGACGCGGGCTCGACGCAACCGTGCCACCGCGCTGCGTTGCGGGTCGGCAATCGACGCGGGTTCAGGAACACCGAATGCGTGCGGGCGAATCGGGCCCACTCGCCATGGTCGCAGACTTCGAGCGAGCCGCGTATGCCGAGGCCCACCAGCGCGGCCAGCGAGTAGTCTTTCCAGGAGCTGTAGTGCGAGCGGGCGCGGATCGACAGCCGTTGCAGGTTCTCCTCGGCGCGGGGCTTGGACAGATAGCCGACGCTGCAGGCGAGCCGTACCAGGCAGGCCGGCTGCTGAATGTCCCAGGCCCGCACGCTGAGGTGATCGTGCCGGAGGTCGTCAACCTGTGCGATGTGGGCACGCAGCGCCATGAACAGGCAGGTGTCTTCGAGTGCAGCGTATTCGTTGGAATCGACCTGCTCCCGCAGCAGCCAGGCGGCGATCGCGCGCTTCTCGGCCGGCGACATCCGGCCCAGGCTATCGAGGCGCGAATGGATCACGCGGTGGCAATCGTCGCGGGATTGGATCGCCCAGTGGTCGCGTAGCAGCTTGTGAATGCGCCGCTCAGGCAACGAGCTCGCGAGCTGGTTGAAGTTGTCGCGCACGAGCAGGGCGAAATTGCCGCTGAGCACGCAGCCGAACAATTGTTCGGGCGACATCGATTCGGTGGGCCTGAAGGCAATGGCGCGCGACCAGTTCTCGAGCGAAGGCCCGAAGCGTCCGCGCAGGAAGACCCAGAGGAGAAGCGCCCAGATCAAGGCTGCGGTAACGAAAGCCGTCATGAAGTTTCCCTGACGCATGCGACGCGCACATGCGGTTGCTCTTGGATGAAACGCCACTGCAGATGGTTCGAGTGCCGCTAGACGCCGCAGTGAGGAATTTCAATCGTACGAATCGCTTCGATGCAGCAATGTCAGACGCGTCTGAAAACACGCACGGAAATCGCCACTTACGTAGGCACTACAGGACGGCGCGGCGATCTGTGAACGGCGGAGACAAAAAGAAGAGGGTCACAACTCCGCGACCCTTTTTTCCTCAGTCGACCGCATCGGTCTCCCTGAGCCGACGTTTGCGGGCTTTGCCGGCCCGGGGCTACCAGCGCACCCGCATCCCGACCGCGCCCTGAATAGACGCCTTGACTTCGGTGTCGCCGCCGGTGCTGAACAGGTGGCCGACTTCGCCGTACAGGCTGGTGCTGCGGTTGAGCGCCAGCGTGAAGCCGCCCGCCAATTCGACCGAGGTGTAGTCGCCGGCGGTGACGATATCGGTGAAGGCGGCCGGCCCGATGAAGCGGGCGATGGTGTTGCCACCGGTGCCGTGAATCACGCCGACGCGGCCATAGGGCTGCAGGCGGCCGGCCGAGGTCGCGAAATCGCCCTTGACGCGCACGCCAAGGCCACCGGTCCAGCTGTCCAGGCTGCTCTGCTGCACACGCGCGCCGGGAATGAACAGGTCATCGAGGCGGGCGTGGCTGTAGATCAGCTGCGCCTGCGGCTCGAGCGTCCAGCCGCCCCCCATCGCGAAGGCCTGGCCGACCTCGACCGCGGCCAGCCAGCTGCTGCCGTCGCCGGTGGTCTGGAGCCCGCCGAGCGGGCGCACGGTATAGCGCTGCGAACCGTACTGGAGCACGGAGTCGACATAGAAGCCGGTGGTGTTGGCGTAGGTGGCGTAGGCCGCCAGGTAGCGCGAGCGCAGGTCGTTGCTGCCGACCGCGCGCCAGATGCCGCTGGCGAAGCCGCTGACATCGGCATCGCCGTCGATCACGCCGACGTAGACGCCGGCGCGCCAGTCGCCCAGCGGGGACACATAGACATCGGTGCCGGCCTGGACCCCGCTCGCGTGGCCCTGGCTGGAGGGATTCACGGTGCCGTCCTGGCGCACGTCGATGTCGGTGTAGATGGCCCGGGCCCACGCATGGCGGTCATGTGTGAGCGCACCGGCGACCGGCGTCAGGCTGGCGAGCGACTGAGCGCTGGCGTCGTCGTCACCCATACGGCGATGCACGCTGCCCAGCATCGCCAGGTCGTTCTGCCGCAACTG
>NZ_JBFUIU010000276.1:0-10961 GCF_056401695.1 Variovorax sp. P4_D9 | reverse complement strand
ATCCAGACCGCGCGCCGGGCCGAGAAGCCCGCATAGCGCGCCGCCGCCGGCGCCAGCCCGCCGACCTGCTGCGCGAAGCCGGCCCGTGTCCGGAACAGGAACACCCACAACGCCGCCGAGCCGGCCAGCGCGATCAGCAGGCCGATGCTCACGCGCGAGCCCTTCATGAGGCGCGGGATCTGGGTCACGGCCTCGAAGGTCTTGGTCTGCGGGAAGTTGTAGCCCTGCGGGTCCTTCCAGGGCCCGTAGACCATGAAGCCCAGCAGCAGCACCGCGACGTAGACCAGCATCAGGCTCACGAGAATCTCGTTGGCGTTGAACTTGTCGCGCAGGAAGGCCACGATGGCAGCCCAGAACATGCCGCCCAGGATGCCCGCGACCAGGATCGGGCCCACGATCCAGCCGCCGGTGGATTTGTCGGCCAGCAAGGCGACCCCGCCGGCCGCGAGAGCGCCGAACACGAACTGTCCTTCGGCGCCGATGTTCCAGACGTTGGAGCGGAAGCACACCGCGAGGCCGAGCGCGATGATCAGCAGCGGCGTCGCCTTGACCATCAGTTCGCCCAGCGCATAGCCGCTCTTGATCGGCTCCCAGAAGAAGACCGCCAGGCCCTTGACCGGGTCCTTGCCGAGCAGGGCGAACAGCACCATGCCGATCAGCACCGTGACCAGCAAGGCCAGGATTGGCGAGCCGTAGCTCCAGAAGCGCGAGAGTTGCGGGCGGGGTTCGAGCTTAAGCATGAGCCACCTCCGAGGATGACTGGGCGGCGTGTTGCGGGGCGTCCCAGAGGCCGCTCATCCACTCGCCGATCTGCGGCACCGTGGCCGCGGCGCGATCGATCGAGGGCGACAGACGGCCTTTGGCAATGACGTGCAGGCGGTCGCAGATCTCGAACAGTTCGTCGAGTTCCTCGCTGACCACCAGCACCGCGCAGCCGGCGTCGCGCAGCGCCAGGATCTCGCCTCGGATCAGGGCCGCGGCGCCGACGTCGACGCCCCAGGTCGGCTGCGAGACGATGAAGATCTTCGGGTCGGCGTCGATCTCACGGCCGACGATGAACTTCTGCAGGTTGCCGCCCGAGAGCGAGCGTGCCGCCGCGTTCGGCCCGCCGGCCTTGACGTTGAAGCGCTGGATGATGCTGCTCGCATGCTGCTGCAGTGCAACGGTGCGGATCCAGCCGCCCTTGCCGACCGCGTTGCTGCGCGTCAGCAGCATGTTCTGCGCCAGTCCGAGGGTCGGCACCGCGCCGCGGCCCAGCCGCTCCTCGGGCACGAAATGCAGCCCCAGCGCGCGCCGCCGGCGCGGCCTGAAATGCGCCGCGGCCGCGCCGAAGACCTCGATCATCCGGGCCTCGGCCCGGGTGTCCTCGCCCGACAAGGCGTAGAGCAGTTCCTTCTGGCCGTTGCCCGAGACGCCGGCGATGCCCACCACCTCGCCGGCCCGGACGTCGAGCGAGATGCCGTCGAGGTCGACCCCGAACTGGTCCTCGCGCGCCAGGCTCAAGCCCTTGACCCGCAGGGCCACGCCGCCGACCTTCACCGGTCGGTGCTGCAGCGGCGGCGGCTCGGCGCCGATCATCAACCGCGACAGCGATTCGTTCGATTCGTTCTGCGGGTTGCAGACACCCGTGACCTTGCCGCCGCGCAGCACGGTGCAGGCAGTGCACAGCTCGCGGATCTCGTGCAGCTTGTGGCTGATGTAGAGGATGCTGCAGCCCTCGGATGCCAGCTTCTTGAGCACCACGAACAGCTTCTGCACCGCCTGCGGCGTCAGCACCGAGGTCGGCTCGTCGAGGATCAGGAGCTTGGGGTCGGTCAGCAGCGCGCGGATGATCTCGACCCGCTGCATCTCGCCGACCGAAAGCGTGTGGACCGGCCGCGCGGGGTCGATGTCCAGCCCGTACTCGGCCGCCTTGACCTGGACCCGGCGCGCCACCTCGGCCAGCGCCAGGCTCTTTTCGAGCCCGAGCCAGACGTTCTCGGCCACCGTCAGGGTGTCGAACAGGCTGAAGTGCTGGAACACCATGCTGATGCCAAGCGCCCGCGCCTCCTGCGGGTTGCGCACGTTGACCGGCTGGCCGTTGAACATGACGCTGCCTTCATCGGGCTTCACGGAGCCGTAGATGATCTTCATGAGCGTCGATTTACCGGCGCCGTTCTCGCCGAGGACCGCGTGGGTCTCGCCGGGTTCGACCGTCAGCGACACGTCGCTGTTGGCGACCACCGCAGGATAGCGCTTCGTGATGTGCGCAAGCTGGAGTCTGTGGATTGTCATGCCTGTGCCTGGCCTTTGGGTTTTAGCGACGCATTGTCGTCAGTGTCCGCCGATATAGATGAACTTGAACAGGAAAACGCCGCCGATCAGCCACACCATCCAGTGCACCTGGCGGGCCTGGCCGGTGAACAGCTTCAGCACCGCGTAGGTGATGAAGCCAAAGGCCAGGCCGTTGGCGATCGAATAGGTGAAGGGCATGGCCAGCGCCGTGACCGCCGCCGGGATCACCTCGGTCGTCTCGTCCCAGTCGAGTTCGGTCAGTTCCCTAAGCATCAAACAGGCCACGAAGAACAGAGCGGGCGCCGTGGCATAGGCCGGCACCGCGCCGGCCAGCGGCGAGATCACCAGGGCCGCCAGGAACAGCACCGCCACCGTCAGCGCCGTGAGGCCGGTGCGCCCACCGGCCTGCACGCCGGCTGCGCTTTCCACATACGCCGTGGTGCTGGAAGTGCCGAGCAGCGAGCCCGCGAAGATCGCGCCGCTGTCGGCCAGCAGCGCCTTGTTGAGCCGGTCCATCTTGGCCGGCACCAGCAGGCCGGCCCGGCGTGCCACGCCCATCAGGGTGCCGGTCGCGTCGAACAGCTCGACCAGGAAGAACACCAGGATCACGTTGAGGATGCCGCCCGACAGCRCGGACTTGATGTCCAGCTGCAGGAAGGTCGGCGCGATCGACGGCGGCGGCGCGAAGACGCCATGGAACACATTGCCGCCGAAGAAAAAGGACAGCACCGTCACCGCGATGATGCCGATCAGGATCGCGCCCGGCACCTTGAGGCGGTCGAGCACCACGATCAGAAAGAAGCCGATCGTCGCCAGCACCACCTGAGGCGTGTGCAGGTCGCCGAGCGTGATGTAGGTGGCCTTCGAGGGCGCCACGATGCCGGCGCTCTTGAGCGCGATGATCGCCAGGAACAGCCCGATGCCGACCGTGATCGCGATCCGGATCGACTGCGGGATGCCCCGGATGATCAGCTCGCGCAGTTTGAACACCGTGACCAGCAGGAACAGGCAGCCCGAGACGAACACCGCCCCCAGCGCCGCCTGCCAGGTGAAGCCCATCTGGCCGACCACCACGTAGGCGAAGTAGGCGTTCAGGCCCATGCCCGGCGCCAGCGCGATCGGGTAGTTGGCGTACAGCGCCATGATGCCGGTGCCCAGAGCGGCGATCAGGCAGGTGGCGACGAACACCGCATCCTTCGGCATGCCCGCGTCGCCGAGGATCGACGGGTTGACGAAGATGATGTAGGCCATCGTCAGGAAGGTGGTGAGGCCCGCCACCAGTTCGGTGCGCACGGTGGTGCCGTGCTCGCTGAGCTTGAATATCCGCTCGGCCCAGCCGCCTGCGGCAGGCCGCGGCGTGGTGATGCGCCCATGGGGTTCGAGCACTTGTTCTGTCAGGTTCATCGCTGTTGTCTCCGTCTCGTTTCTTGGGGTCCGTGGCGTTCCTGTCCGTGTCGCGACGCCGGCGCGAAATTTTCGAATCGGCCTATTCGGGGGCCGGCGCGCCGGGCGGCGGCCGCAGCGACGCCGCCACCGCCTTGGTCCGCTCGCGCAGCCAGCGCGCCGAGCTCGACGAATGGGTGCGCTCGTGCCACAGCTGGTAGTACATGAGGCGCGGCAGCGGCACCGGGCAATCGAGGATCGCGACCGGCAGCCGGCCGACGAAGCGCTCGCAGTACTGGCGGCCGGTGGTCAGCACCAGCAGGCTCGAGGCCACCATGTCGGGGATCAGCCCGAAGTGGGCGCAGCGGGCCATGATGTTGCGCTGCCGGCCCATCTCGTCGAGCATCTGATCGATGATCCCGCGCGCGCCCGGGTGCAGCGGAGTCGGCGCGATGTGCTCAGCCGAGAGCCAGCCCT
Source organism: Variovorax sp. P4_D9 (assembly GCF_056401695.1). Taxonomy (NCBI): domain Bacteria; kingdom Pseudomonadati; phylum Pseudomonadota; class Betaproteobacteria; order Burkholderiales; family Comamonadaceae; genus Variovorax; species Variovorax sp. P4_D9. Next base: position 6,827 of record NZ_JBFUIU010000276.1, on the reverse strand, counting down.
CGAGGTCCCAGCCGCGGCGCACCGCCGGATGATCCTTGTTGACCAGAGAGACGATCTCGTCGCCGAAGAGGCGTGCCATGTGCAGGTCTTCCGGCGGCTTGAGCCAGTTGCCGATCACCAGGTCGACCTGCCCGAGCGACAGGTGCGAGTGGTAGTCCGTGTCGGAAGACAGCGGATGGATCTCGATGTGGCACAGCGGCGCCTGGCCCTTGATCTGGGCCACCAGCAGCGGCAGGAACTGCGGGTCCATGTAGTCGCTGGCGGCGATCCGGAAGGTGGTGGCCGCGGTCTGCGGATCGAAGCCGCGGGCGTCGCTGAACAGCACCTCGGCCGAGCGCAGGATGGCGGCCGCCGGCTCGATCATGCGCAGCCCGGCATCGGTCGGCACCATGCCCGAGCCCGAACGCACCAGCAGCGGGTCGCCCGAGAGCTCCCGCAGCCGCTTCAGGGCGGCCGAGACGGCGGGCTGGTACATCCCCAATCGGATGGCGGCTCGCGAGACACTGCGGTCGGTCAGCACGGTATGTAGAACCCTGATGAGGTGAAGATCGATCTTGTCGAGAAGCGCCTGGTCTCTCATGTCTGCCCGCCGTTGTCTGGAATGTGCGGGCAGTTATACAGCGCAGCAATCACATGAAAAGGCCCTCAGGCGCCGGCCTGCACCGCGGTGATCGCGCGCAGGATCGCCTCGCTGGTGGCCGGTGCCTGCAGCGGCGGGTCGACCTTGTGCTCGCCGGTCGCCGACACCGCGTCGCGGATCGCGAAGAAGACTGAGAACGGCAGCAAGAGCGGCGGCTCGCCGACCGCCTTGCTGCGGTGGATCGAGTCTTCGACGTTCTGGCCCTCGAACAGCCGCACGTTGAACACCGGCGGGCAGTCGTTGGCGGTCGGGATCTTGTAGGTGCTCGGCGCATGCGTGGTCAGCAGGCCGGTCTTGGGGTGCCAGACCAGCTCTTCGGTGGTGAGCCAGCCCATGCCCTGGATGAAGGCGCCCTCGACCTGGCCGATGTCGACCGCCGGGTTCAGCGACTTGCCGGCGTCGTGCAGGATGTCGGCGCGCAGCAGCTTCCACTCGCCGGTCAGCGTGTCGACGACCACCTCGCTGACGGCCGCGCCGTAGGCGAAGTAGTAGAACGGCCGGCCGAACATCCGGTCCTTGTCCCAGGACAGGCCCGGCGTGGCGTAGAAGCCGTCGGACCAGAGTTGCACCCGGTCGATATAGGCCTCGCCGACCACAGTGCCGAAGGGCAGCGTGCGGCCGTTGACCTCGACCTTGTCGTTGGCGAATCGCACCTGCGAGGCGTCGCCGCCATGCCGCGCCGCGGCGCAGGCGGCCAGCCGCTCGCGAATCTGGCGCGCCGCGTCCTGCGCGGCCTTGCCGTTGAGGTCGGCGCCGGTCGAGGCGGCGGTGGCCGAGGTGTTGGCGACCTTCTGCGTGTCGGTGGCCGTGACGCGCACGCTCTCGAAGCTGACGCCGAGCTCGTGCGCCACCACCTGCGCCACCTTGGTGTTCAGGCCCTGTCCCATCTCGGTGCCGCCGTGGTTCACGAGGATCGAGCCGTCGGTGTAGACATGGACCAGCGCGCCGGCCTGGTTGAAGTGCTTGACGTTGAACGAGATGCCGAACTTGAGCGGCGCCAGCGCGATGCCGCGCTTGAGCACCGGGCTCTTCGCATTGAAGGCCTCGATCTCCTCGCGCCGCCCGCGGTAGCCGCTGCTGGCCTCCAGATCGGCCACCAGTTCATGGATGATGTTGTCGCTGACCGTCTGGCCGTAGGGCGTGACGTTGTTCTCGCCCTTGCCGTAGAAGTTGACGCGCCGGACGTCGAGCGGGTCGCGGCCGAGCTCGCGCGCCACGCTGTCGAGGATGTTCTCGATCGCGATCGCGCCCTGGGGTCCGCCGAAGCCGCGGAAGGCGGTGTTGCTCTGGGTGTTGGTCTTGCCCGAATAGCCGTGCATGGCGACGTCGGGCAGCCAGTAGGCATTGTCGAAATGGCACAGCGCGCGCGTCATCACCGGGCCCGACAGGTCGGCCGAGTGCCCGGCCCGCGAGACCATCGAGATCTCGGCGCCCAGGATGCGGCCCTCGCCGTCGTAGCCGACTTCGTACTCGTACCAGAAGCAGTGGCGCCGGCCGGTGATCATGAAGTCGTCGTCGCGGTCCAGCCGCAGCTTGACCGGACGCTGCAGCTTGGCTGCAGCGATCGACGCCACGCAGGCGAACAGCGCCGACTGCGATTCCTTGCCGCCGAAGCCGCCGCCCATGCGCCGGCACTCGACATGCACCTCGTTCGCCTGCAGGTGCAGCGCATGCGCCACCAGGTGCTGCATCTCGCTCGGATGCTGGGTCGAGCAGTAGACATGCAGCGCGCCGCCCTCCTTCGGGATCGCGTAGCTGATCTGGCCCTCGAGATAGAACTGCTCCTGGCCGCCGACGTCGAGTTCCGCCTTCAGGCGGTGCGGCGCCCTGGCGATCGCGGCCTGCGCGCCGCCTTCATTCGTGCTGCGGACCAGGTGCATCGGCGGCACCACGTACTGGCCCCGGGCATGCGCATCCTGCGGCGTCAGCACCGGCGGCTCGGCCTCGACGTCGAGCGCCTCCTTGGCCCGGGCCGCGGCGCGGCGGGCGGCGTCGCGGGTCTCGGCGACCACCGCGAAGACCGGCTGGCCCAGATAGCGGATGTCGCCGCTGCAGAGGATCGGGTCGTCATGGACGATCGAGCCGCAGTCGTTGCTGCCCGGGATGTCGGCGGCCGTGAGCACGGCGACCACGCCCGGCATCGCGCGGATCGCATCGAGCCGGAGGCCCTTGAGCCGGCCATTGGCCACCGGCGACAGGCCCAGCGCGCAGTGCAGCGTGCCCGCGAGTTCGGGGATGTCGTCGATGTAGGTGGCTTCGCCGGCCACGTGCAGCGCGGCCGACTCGTGCGGCCGGCTGATGCCGACGCGGGCGCCGCCATCGTGGGCCTTGGCCTCGGCCTTGGCATCGATGCGCGCGGCGGCGTTGGTGAGGTAGTCGGCGAAGGCCTCGGCCGACTGGAACAGGCTGGGATCGAGGGGTTTGTTCATGTCAGTCTCCTTGCACGGCGTCGAGGGCGGCATGGGGCATCACGCTCCAGACGCTGGTGGCTTCCACCGGCAGCGGATCTCGGGTGCGGGTTTCCAGCCACAGGCGCTGCAACAGGTTCTGCGCCACCTGCAGCCGGTAGTCGGCGCTGGCGCGCATGTCGGTCAGCGGCTTGAAATCCTGCGCCAAAGCCAGTTTGGCGGCGTTGACGCTGGCCTGGGTCCAGGGCTTGCCGGCCAGTGCGGCCTCGGCCTGGGCGGCGCGCTTCACGGTCGCGGCCATGCCGCCGAAGGCGAGGCGGATCTCCCGCACCACCTCGCCGTCGAGCGCGATCGAGAAGCCGGCGCACAGAGCCGAGATGTCGCAGTCGAAGCGCTTGCTGATCTTGTAGGCGCGCACCTGGCGCCCGAGTGCGGCGAGCGGCACCGCGAGACCCTGCACGAACTCGCCGGGCTCGAGCCGGTTCTTCATGTAGTCGATGTAGAAGTCCGGCAGCGGCATGCGGCGCACGCGCTCGCCCCGGCGCAGTTCGATCTCGGCGTCGAGTGCCATCAGCACCGGCGGCGAATCGCCGATCGGCGACCCATTGGCGACATTGCCGCCCATGGTCCCCGCATTCCTGATCGGCGGCGAGGCGAAGCGCAGCCAGACGTCGGTCAGGCTGGGCAGGCGTTGCGCCAGGGCGCGGAAGGCGTTCTCGAGCGAGGCGCCGGCACCGATGTAGAGCTCCTCACCGCGCTCCTCGATCACCTTCAGCTCGGCGACTTCGCCGACCGAGATGATGTCGCCGAGGTCGCGGAACTGCTTGTTGACCCACAGGCCGACGTCGGTCGAGCCCGCGAGCAGCTGGGCGGCCGGCTTGGCCTCGCGCAGTGCGGCGAGTTCGGCCAGCGTGGTCGGTGCATAGAAATGGTCGACGCGCTGGCCCAGGGGCGCGGCATAGTCGAAGGTGTCGTCGTGCTTGAGGCTCGCGAGCGCTTCCAACACGGGGGCGGTGTCGAGCCGGACGCCGGGCAGGTCGAACATGCGCTGGCCGGCGTCGAGGATCGGCCGGTAGCCGGTGCAGCGGCAGAGGTTGCCCGACAGCTCGTCGGCCAGTTGCTGGCGGGTCGGCTGGGTGCCGCCTTCCTGGTGGTGCTCGTAGGTCGACCACAGCGACATCACGAAGCCGGGGGTGCAGAAGCCGCACTGCGAGCCGTGGCAGTCGACCATCGCCTGCTGCACCGGATGCAGGCGCTGCACCGAATGCTTCTCGTGACGGGTGGCGTCGTGTCCGTGGCCGCATTGCGCCTTCAGGTCCTCGACCGTGAACAACGCCTTGCCGTGCAGCGTCGGCAAGAACTGGATGCAGGCATTGACCGTCGCGAGGCGCAGGCCGCCGACCGCGCCCCGCTCGCCCGGCTCGGCCAGCTCGCCGATCACCACGGTGCACGCACCGCAATCGCCCTCGTTGCAGCCCTCTTTGGTGCCGGTGCAGCGCGCGTCCTCGCGCAGCCAGTCGAGCACCAAGCGGGTCGGGTGGACGCCGCTGACGTCGACGATGCGGCCGCGATGGAAGAAACGGATCGGTTGGGTGCTCGGGGTCATGCTGGTTCTCGTTGGGCTGCGCTGCTGACGATCAAAAAACGGGCCAACTCGAAGTTAGTCCCTGGCGACGCCGGATGCATACGGCCGGCACCATAGCGCCTATGTGGACGCTGGTATGTGACGCTGGGGAAAACCCTTGCCTCGGCGGCTATTGTGGGCCTGGGCGGCGCCGGTACCCGGGCCCGCATCATGGTCCCTGGGATCTCATGCCCCCCGGCCTCTCATGAGAAATCAACAGAATTTGGGCTGCCTTTCAGGCTGATACCGAGTTCGGACTGATCTCGAATCCGAGCGCTGCGGCTCGACGCTTGAGGGCGGCGACGCTGCGCTGACGCTGTTGCTCTTCGTAGTGCTGTTGGCCCTTGTCGACGAAGGCTTCGCCGCGTGTGAGCATGTAATAGACCATACGTGCGAGCTTGTGCGCGACGGCGGTGTTGGCGCGCGGCTTGTCCATGCGACTGCACAGCCGGCGATAGAACGCGCCGAGCGCTGAGTCGCTGTGCGACAGGCTCATTGCCGCCATCTTCAGCGCCTGGCGCACCCGGTTGGCGGATCGCTTGGTCTTGCCAGAGAGCACCTTGCCGCCACTGATCTTGGTGCCCGGACAGAGCCCGAGCCATGAGCAGAAGTGCTTGACGGTGTCGAATCGACGCAGGTCGGGACCAAGCTCAGACAGGATCTTCATCACCACGGTCAAGCCCAGACCGTTGATACGCGTGAGGTCCACTCCAGCCCAATTGGCCAGGATCTGGCGAGCATCAAACTCCGTAGCGACTTGGTGCCGGCGCGTGGTACCTTGCCCAGATCGACGTTACGCTGCCCCAGTTCGCTCAGCAGCGTCTGCAACTTGCGGTCGCATTCGGCCAGATGACCGGCGATGTCGTCATACATTGCGAGCGATTGGCGCAGCACGAACAGATGCTCATCGCGCCAGTTACCGGTCAGTGCCTTGGTGATCTCTTCGCGGCGCTGGCCTTGACGCGGCGGTTGCGGTGTCGGGCCTGCACCTTGGGATCTCGTACGCCAGCCAAGATGTCGCGGATGATCAACTGACCGGTCATGCCCATGACATCGGTGAGGACCTCGGTGGCGGATGTTCATCTGCACCAGMGCCTTSTGCATGCGTTGMACCCAGCTGGCCTGSTCGRCSAGCAGCACSTCGCGCTGGCGGGCCACCGCGCGCACRACGCASACCTCACCYGWGGGGCGCCAAGCGGCGCGTAGGAATCCCAGGCTCATCAGCCTTTGCAGCCACTGACAGTCCTGCACGTCACTCTTGCGTCCCGGGACGTACTTCATCTGCCTGGCGTCGACCAGCCACACCCTTCAGGCCGCGCTGCGAATGGGCTCCAAAGGGTGCGGATTGCAGAAACCGTCGCACCCGACGCCAATCGGAGGCGGCGACTCGAACAGGTTGGCGTACCGGGCACCCCTTGCGAGAACCGGCGAGCCTTGCGGCTCCCCGTTCGAGCCGCCAAAAATGGTGGCACGAGCGCCGTAGCGGCCCGAGTTTGGAGCTTCGGGACGCGTGCCGAGGACACCGGGTGGCCCCCTCCGCTCATGTCCCCCGGCTTCGCCTCCTCCTTTACTTCGCTGCGGGGGCCACTCGATGCCCTCGACACGGGTAAGGCGAGGTGGTGCCGGCCGGTCAACAACTGCCGTGACGGATCACACCATCGACGCGTGAGGCCGACAAGCGAAGGCGCTGTTGGGGGGTCAACAGTTGTTGACCGGTCCTGCTCACGGTTCACGAGCTATTCCTGAACGGGAGCCATGTGGCATTCTTGAGCCGGTCCGCTGTCGCACCAGCGGACCTTCGTCACCGCCGTTCAGTTCGCGGTCGTCCATGCCCAACCTCCCAACCCACGGAGTCGCCCCATGAGAAAGCTCATCGCATCAACCTTCGTCACACTCGACGGCGTCATGCAGGCGCCGGGCGGCCCCGAGGAAGATCCCACCGGCGGTTTCGCCTTCGGCGGCTGGACGTTCAACTACTGGGACGAGGTCATGGGCCGCTCCATGAACGGCTTCGACGGCAAGGACCGCGAGCTCGTGCTGGGCCGCAGGACCTACGAGATCTTCGAGGCGTACTGGCCATACCAGCCGGCCGACAACTCGATTGCGCGGACGCTCAACACGGCCAAGAAGCACGTGGCCTCGCGCACGCTGAAGA
>NZ_JBFUIU010000275.1:0-10975 GCF_056401695.1 Variovorax sp. P4_D9 | reverse complement strand
ACTCCATGCCGCCGAAGGACTGCAACTGCAGACCGGTTGCGGTGATGATGATGTCGGCTTGCAACTCCTTGCCGGATTTGAGCCGGATGCCGGTTTCGGTGAAGGTCTCGATGTGATCGGTGACGATAGAGGCCTTGCCCTCCCGGATCACCTTAAAGAGGTCGGCATCGGGAACTGCGCACAGCCGCTCGTCCCACGGCTTGTACCGGGGCGAGAAGTGGGACATGTCGAAGTCCTTGCCCACATGCTTCTTCACGCTGGACAAGAGCCACGCTCGCATCTGGTCGGGCCAGCGGCGCGACAGCTTGTAGATCGCCCGCTGCAGGAGCAGGTTGCGCCGACGCGCCATGGCATAGACCCAGCGGTCCGGGAGGACGCGCTTCAATGCAGCCGAGATCGCGTCGTAGCCCGGCACGGAGAACACGTAGCTCGGCGAGCGCTGCAGCATCGTGATGTGCGCGGTCTCCCCGGCCATGGTCGGCACCAGCGTCACGGCGGTGGCGCCGCTGCCGATCACGATGACGCGCTTGCCGCGGTAGTCCAATCCATCGGGCCACTTCTGGGGATGGATGCACTGCCCCTTGAATCGCTCCACGCCGGGAAAGGTGGGCAGGTAGCCCTCGTCGTGGTTGTAGTAGCCGGTGCAGCTGACGAGGTAGTTGCAGGTGAAGGTGCGTGGCTCGCCGCTCTCTTCATCGACCGCGCTGATCGTCCAGCGCTTGTGCTCGCTCGACCAGGATGCCTCTGTCGTCCTGATGCCGAATCGGATCTTCTTGTCGATGCCGTATTCGCGCGCCGTGTCGGTGACGTAGCGCCGGATCGATGGACCGTCCGCGAGCACCTTCAGGTCATGCCACGGACGAAACCGGTAGCCGAAGGTGAACATGTCCGAGTCGGAGCGGATGCCCGGGTAGCGGAACAAGTCCCAGGTGCCGCCGATCGCCTTGCGACGCTCCAGAATGCCCACTCGCTTGCCAGGGCACTCCATCTGAAGATGGCAGGCCATGCTGATGCCGGACAGACCGGCCCCAATGACCAGCACATCGTAGTTTGTCTCCATGTCGAAACCTCTAGGGGGTTGATGCAGTGATTGGAGTATCCCGGGCCGCACTCTAGGTCGCTTGACATCTCAAGACAGTTGTTTGACATTTCGAGACATGACCGCCATGGTTCGATCGAGCGCATTGCAGGGCTACACGACCCTCATGCGGAGCTTGGGCGACGACCCGGCACCCTTGCTCCGGCGCTATCGCATTCCTGCGGGCTCATTGACCGACGACGATGCGATGCTGTCGCTGCGTTCCTGCATCCACCTTCTCGAGGCCAGTGCCTTGGAGACCGGCTGTGCGGMCTTCGGGTTGCGCCTGTCGCAGGTTCAGGACATCAGCGTGCTCGGTCCACTGAGCATCGTTCTACAGAACGCGCCCACCGTCAGGGAGGCATGGGACTACACCTCTCGCCACCTGTTCGTGCACAGCCCGGGCCTTGTCCTGAGCGTCCACGAGAAGAGCTCGATGATCGAAGGCGCGTCGGAGATGGCTGTAGAGATCCGACTGGACAGGCTACCCGTGCAGCGGCAGACGATCGATCTGTGCCTCGCGGATCTTCACAACATCACCAGGCTGCTCGCGGCCGAGCAGTACGAGCTGCGCGCTGTCACGCTGCCGCACAAGCCTGTGGCGCCGTTCGCGGTGTACAAGCGCTTTTTTGGGGCCCCCGTTTTCATGGAGCAACCGCTCGCCGCCCTGCACGTGAGCCATGGGACGCTGCGCGCCGATCTGCGAGGCGCGAACCATGGGTTGCGCAAGATCACCGAAGACTACCTGGCAAGGCACTTCCGCGTCCCGGGCGAGAGCGTCACTTCCCGTGTCCGCCTGGCCTTGCGACACACCCTCGGCACTCCGCAGGGCGGCAAGACCGATGTGGCGGCACTGCTTGCCATCCATCCGCGCACGCTTCAGCGCTATCTGGAGGCTGAAGGCAGCAAGTTCGAGATCATCCGCGAGGAGACGCTCAAGGAGGCCGCCTTGCACTATCTTCGCGAGACCGACATTCCGCTTGGCCAACTCGCAGACATCCTTGGTTTCTCGGAGCACTCGGCCATGACGCGCGCCTGCCGACGATGGTTCGGCGTGGCACCCTCTGCGCTGCGGAGAGAGCTGGCGAGCACGGGCACAGCCTTGGGCAAATGAGATCTCCGAGGCGTCGCCGCGGCCGCGTGGGGTCGCGTCTACCCGCAGAAATCAGATAGGACCCTCAATACTGCGTGGAAGGTCGCGACAAGAGGGCCACGATCAGGCGCTGGGCTTGATGTGCATCCGTGTTCAGGCATTGAAGGGCCGCCTGGTCAGCTTCCAGCGTTGAGCACGCCTTCGAAGAACACCCGCGCAGATTGCATGCAATACGCCGGCACCAGTTGGCCGTGGTAGGCGAAAGCCACGGCCTGACCCTTGGCGACGTCGGTTCCTGTCGTGTCGGCCCGCTCTTGCGCCTTGGCCTGCGCAAAGCCTGCGCGTGCTGTCGTATAAGCATCGTTCACACCCGTCGTTTCCAGGTCGACCACGGTGAGTGATGACGCGGGCATGCCGCGGGCGCGGAAATAGCCGGCCGTCGCAAGGCTGCTGGTGAAGTTGACCGTCGGGTCATTGGCGCCGCCGCACATCAGCACGGGCCGCGTCGGCAGCCAGGTGCGCAGGTCGTTGGCCACCGCCGCCTTGCGCAGGCCGGTCGTGGGTGCGCAGGCGAGCGGCGATGTCGTGTTGAGCGAGGCCGACGTCGCCGGCAGCGCATTGCCTGGGCAGGGGCTGGCCTTGACGTCGTTGAACCAGGTCGTCAGGTAGCTCTGGCGCACCAGATTGTCCGCGCCGTAGTTGATGGCCACGCTGGCGTTCAGAGGGCCGGGCGTGGCGTCCGCCGGAAAGAATGCGTACTTCGGCAGCTTGCCCGACGAGAACAACTTGTCGCTCGACAGGTAGCTCGGCAGCAGCGTGTCGATGCCGGATGCGTACTTGTCTTCGTAGATTTCGCTCGGGGACGTGTAGACGTTGCCGAACTGCCTTTGCCAACTGGTCGTGACCATCGGGARGAACACGGTGCTGCCGAGTTCCGGCAAGCCGGCCGGGGAATAGTCGATCAGCAGGCTGATCGCCGTCGGCGCGGACATCGGGGCCGACGCCGTCACCGGCATGCCTGTCGCCTGCATCTCGCGATGCGCCGCCAGCGCCGCGTAGCCGCCCTCCGAATAGCCGGTGATCAGCAAGGAGCCGCCGTCCACCGCCGAGAGCGCAGCCAGGGTGGAGCGCGCGGCCTTCAGGGCGTCGATCATTTCCTTGCCCTGCTGGTCGGCATTCAGGAAGGGGTGATAGGGCAGCGGCGACTTGTCGTAGCCCGCGTAGTTGGGTGCCACCACGATGTAGCCCTGCGCAGCGAACATGGCCGCCACCACCACGCCTTCCGCAGCGGCCGGCTGATTGGTGTTGGTCAGGTTGGAAATGTCGTAGGTGCGCTCGGTTGCGGTGCCGTGCCCGTACAGCACCATGGGGCGCGGGCCATTGCATACGGGGTCCGTGCCGGCGGGAAGCATGATCGCGGCGCTACCCGGGATCGACTCGCCTTGCGCGCCGACGGTCTGGTACTGCAGGTAACGCACGTCAATGCCGCACTTGGGTACGCCGGCGGCGCGTTGGAGTGTCTTGCCGGAGGAAACAGCATCGAGCAGGGTGTTGAATTCGTCCGCCGACAAGCGATTGACGCGGTCCGGTGCGGGCGTGAGCGCGGTGCCGCGCGGCGGAGTCGCGACGGCGCCAGCGATGGCTATGGCCGTAGCGCTGCTGTCGCCGCTTCCTCCGCCACCGCAACCCAACAGCATCAAGGCGCATGAAACGGCGAGGGTGGGCAGGGCGACGAAGTTGGTGGCAGGGCGGGTCATGGTCGAGGGCCTCCGGCAGCAAGGATGGAAATCAGCCAAGAATGTCCGCGACGACCCGCGCCGCCGTGCCAGAAACTGCCGTTTCCTCGTGAAGCGTTCGGGCTACAGAGTGCTCAGGCATCAACGCCAATCACCCCCCGACGGCGGCGTCCCAGAACGCGTTTGCAGCCTTCCCCAAAAGCGCGTTGTCGCGATAGAGCCTGATCTCCAAGGGAACGTCCCAGTCATAGCTCGCCGCGGTAACAAGCCGACCCTGGGCCATGTCTTCCTCCACCAGCGTCCGGGGCAGCCACGCGATCCCCCGGCCGTCCAGCACCATCGTCCGCAGGACAGAGGCGAGATGCGCCGTGAAGACGAATTGAACAGGCAACGACTCCAGCCTGCGCCCGATCTCGGCGCGCATGATGCGTCCCAGCCCCGATTCATCGGTGTACTGGAGCACAGGTACCGCCGGTCCGCCCCGACGAGCGAGTTGATGCCGCGCATGGCCTGCCGCGTCCGACGCCGACACCGCGATCAGCACGTCCTCGCCGATCCGGGCGGACCTGTAGGGCTCTGCATCCAGCGCCCCTTGCGCCTTGCCGTGCGCGTGACTCAACACGAACTGAACCTTGCTTTGCAGCATCAGTGCTTCGCAACGCTGGAGCACGTCGGACATCAGTTGCACCGGCCCGAGCGTCGTGTTCGATTCGAGGCTTCGCAACCAACGAGGCAAGAAAGTGAAAGAGAGCGCGTGCGTGGACGCGATGCGCAGGGTGACCGAACTGGCCTCGGCGACCTTCTTGGCGTCTCCCGGTATCCGGGCGACCCGCGCAATCAATTCCTGGGCCACGCCGGCAAACCATTCGCCGACCTCGGTCAGCCTGGCAGGCTGCGAGCTTCGGTCGAAAAGGTCGGCGCCGATCCACTCCTCCAAGGCGCGAATGCGGCGGCTGAATGCAGGTTGCGAACTGTGGCGGTCTTCCGCGGCGCGCGAAAAATTACCCGTGGCAGCCAGGGCCACGAAGTCTTCAAGCCAGATCAGATTCATGAGCGGTTCGTCCGGTGCATGGAAGCAGCGAAAAAGAGCATTGGCCCAGAAAGCCGGCGCCGCGGACCATACAGGCTCTCAATCAAACACTACCTGGAGCCAACCATGAAGATCGTCGAAATCCGCGAGAAAACCATCCCCATCAGCTCGCCCATCCGCAACGCCTATATCGACTTTAGCAAGATGACGCTGAGCCTTGTCGCAGTGATCACTGACGTGATCCGGGACGGCAAGCCGGTGATCGGCTACGGTTTCAACTCCAACGGTCGCTATGGCCAGGGCAAGCTGATGCGCGAGCGGTTCATTCCGCGCATTCTCGAAGCGGATCCCGCCTCCCTTGTCGACGACACCGGCGACAACCTCGACCCGCACAAGATCTGGAACACGATGTTCACCAACGAAAAGCCGGGTGGCCATGGTGAGCGCTCCGTGGCGATCGGGACCATCGACATGGCAATCTGGGATGCAGTGGCCAAAATCGAGGGCAAACCCTTGTTTCAATTGCTGGCGGACCGGTACGGCAATGGGACGCCGAATCGCAAGATCTTCGTCTATGCGGCCGGCGGTTACTACTACCCAGGCCAGGACCACAAGAAGCTCCAGGACGAGATGCGCAGCTACATCGACCGCGGCTACACCGTCGTCAAGAAGAAGATCGGCGGCGCATCGCTGGACGAAGACCTGCGTCGGATCGATTCGATCATGGAAGTGCTGCAGGACGGCCAGAAGCTCTGCGTCGATGCAAACGGCCGCTTCGATCTCGAAACCGCGATTGCCTATGCCAAGGCCCTGTCGCAGTACGACCTGTTCTGGTACGAGGAGCCGGGCGACCCGCTGGACTTCGAACTCCAGGCCGCGCTGCGCAATTTCTACAAGAACCCGATGGCGACGGGCGAGGATCTCTTCTCGATGCAGGACGCGCGCAACCTGATCCGTTACGGCGGCATGCGCCCGGATCGCGACTGGCTGCAGTTCGATTGCGCCCKGAGCTACGGCCTGGTGGAGTACCTGCGCACGCTCGACATGCTCAAGGAGCACGGTTGGTCCGCCAGCCGCTGCATCCCGCACGGTGGTCACCAGATGTCGCTGAACATCGCCGCCGGCCTCGGATTGGGCGGCAACGAGTCGTACCCGGATCTGTTCCAGCCCTTCGGCGGATTTCCCGATGGTGTGAAGGTCGAGAACAGCTTCGTGACGTTGCCTGACCTGCCCGGCATCGGCTTCGAAGGGAAGGCGGATCTGTATCGCGAGATGCAAGCGCTTTCGGCCTGACGCTACACAACCCAAGGAGACAAGAAATGAACACCGTTTGGCGCTGCGTCGCCGGCCTTGCCCTGGCCGGGTCTGCCACCCTGGCTTGTGCGGAATTCCCCGACAAGCCGGTCACGCTGGTCGTCCCGTTTGCCGCGGGCGGCCCCAGCGACAAGATCGCCCGCGACCTGGCCGAGGCGCTGCGCAAGCCTCTCGGACAGACGGTGATCGTCGACAACACCGTCGGCGCGGGCGGCACGATCGGCTCGGCTAGGGTCGCGAGAGCCACGCCGGACGGCTACACCCTGCTGGTGCATCACATCGGCATGGCAACCGCACCGGCGCTCTATCGCAAGCTGAGCTACAAGGTGCCGGATGGCTTCGAGACCTTGGGCCTGATCAACGAAGCGCCTTCCGTCCTGATCGGCAAGCCGAGTCTGGCGGCGAGCAACTTTGCGGAACTGCGCCAGTGGATCACGTCGAGTGGCGGAAAGGTGAACCTCGCCAATGCGGGGCTCGGTTCCGCCTCGCACCTGTGCGGCCTGATGCTCCAAAGCGCGCTGAAGACCAACATGACGCCAGTGCCGTACAAGGGGACCGCACCCGCCATGACGGACCTCATCGGCGGGCAAGTCGATGTGATGTGCGAGCAAGCCGGCAATGCGGTGCCGCAGATCGAAGGCAAGAAGGTCAAGGTCTATGGCATCTCAAGTCTGCAGCGGCTTTCGCTTCCTGCGCTCAAGGACACCCCGACGCTGTCCGAAGCCGGGCTCAAGGACTTCAACGTCCAGGTCTGGCACGGGTTGTACGCACCGCGCGGCACGCCGCCCGCGGCGATCGCCAAGCTCAACGCTGCGCTGCGCACCGCGTTGAAGGATCCCGATCTGATCAAGCGTGAAGAAGCGCTGGGTCTCACCGTGGTGACCGATGACAGGCTCGATCCAGTTGGTCACAAGAAGTTCCTGGTCGCTGAAAAGACCCGCTGGTCGAAGGTGATCCAGGACGCGGGCGAATACGCCGACTGAGGTGAAGAAGGCGGCGGGTCGATAGAGCGCGCGCCTTCTTTCTTCCGACAACAGTGGCGACTCGCGGTCAGAACCAGTCGGTCAACCGTTCCCCCGAATCTGAACAGGGCCGAACGTGCGGGACACGCTTCATCAACTCGAGGCTAGGTTTCGGCCCAGCCGTGCCGTCTCTATCGCAGCGATGTCGATCTTATTCATGGTCATCATCGCGTCGAAGGCGCGCTTGGCCGCCGCGCGATCGGGGTCGGCCATCGCCGCGATGAGGGCGCGCGGGGTGATCTGCCATGACAATCCCCACCGGTCCTTGCACCAGCCGCACGCGCTTTCCTGGCCGCCATTGCCGACGACCGCGTTCCACAAGCGGTCGGTTTCGGCCTGGTCGTCGGTCGCGATTTGAAAAGAGAAGGCCTCGCTGTGCTTGAACTGCGGGCCGCCGTTCAGCCCGATGCAGGGAATGCCGGCGACGGTGAACTCGACGATCAGGACATCGCCCTGCTTGCCGTCGGGATAGTCGCCCGGTGCGCGGTGGACGGCGCCGACAGCGCTGTCGGGGAATGTTTCGGCATAGAACTTCGCGGCATCGACGGCGGTGCCGTCGTACCACAGACAGATCGTGTTCTTGCTGGTCATTTCGTCTCTCCTGAAGAGTTGAGCACCCGGCATCCGCCACCATCCAAACACCCCATCGTCTTCATCGCGGGACCTCGGTTTGTCGGATGGGACTGGTGCCATTGTATGGATCCGCTGATGCCGAGCATTCTCGCGACGGGCGCGGGCCCGGTCATTGCTCTTGTGCAGCCTCCTCGCCACCGCCTTGCCGATCATCCACCCGTTGCATGTTGTCCAGGATCTTGAGCAGGTAGTGCAGGGTGTGGGTGATGTCGTTCACGGAAAAGCCCTCGAGCACTTGCGCGTAGTAGCCATGAATCTTTGGCAGGGCTTCGTCCTGCCAGACGTGCATCCCTGCGGTCGTCATTGACACCAGCCGCGACCGGCGGTCGCGCGCGTCGGCCGCGGTTTGAATTCGCCCATCCCTTTCCATGCGGCTGAGCAGGCCGGAGAGGTTCTGCCTGCTGACCTTGAGGTAGCGCGCCAGGTCTCCCACGCTCATGCCTCCGCTCGCGGCAGGCCTGGACAGCGCACCGAGCACCGCCCACTGCTGTGTCGTCAGGCCCTCGGACTCGACCGCCTTTGTACCTGTTTTGTGCAACATATTGGCACATTGATACAGACGGAAGAACACCCGGTTGGCCAGTTCAATCCTTGCCGAATCCTCGGTGTTATCAGGGTTTACCATAGATTTTTCTTTCTTCGAAGGGTCTTGCATTCGTGATTCGAGCGCCGCATAATACGTCAACACATTGACATATATGCGGCGGCATTCAAGCGACGACGCATCGACGATAGCAAGCTTCAAACCTGATGGAGAAACTGATGCAAAGATTCGAAAGCAAGACAGTGGTGGTCACCGGCGGCGGCGGCGGTATCGGCGGGGCCACCTGCCGACGCTTCGCTCGCGAAGGCGCCAAGGTCGCGGTGTACGACATGAACCTCGACGCGGCCGAGAAGGTCGCCTCCGCGATCCGCGAAGAGGGCGGGCAGGCGCAAGCGTTCCGCTGCGACATCACCGACCGCGCCAGCGTCGACAAGGCGGTCGAGGCCACGCAGCAGACCCTGGGCCCGATCGACGTGCTCGTCAACAACGCCGGCTGGGACGTGTTCAAGCCATTCACCAAGACCGAACCGGCGCAGTGGGACAAGTTGATCGCCATCAACCTGACCGGCGCACTGCACATGCATCACGCGGTGCTGCCCGGCATGGCCGCACGCAAGGCGGGGCGCATCGTCAACATCGCCTCCGATGCAGCGCGAGTCGGCTCCTCGGGCGAGGCGGTGTACGCGGCATGCAAGGGCGGCCTGGTGGCGTTCTCGAAGACCATCGCCCGCGAGCATGCGCGCCACGGCATCACGGTCAACGTGGTGTGCCCCGGGCCGACCGACACCGCCCTGTTCGCCGACTACAAGGAAGGCGCGGGCAATCCCGAGAAGCTCATGGAAGCCTTCACGCGTTCGATTCCGCTGGGTCGCATCGGCCAGCCCGACGACCTGCCCGGCGCCATCCTCTTCTTCGCCAGCGACGCCGCCGGCTTCGTCACTGGCCAGGTGCTGAGCGTCTCCGGCGGCCTGACCATGAACGGCTGATCGCCTTCCCACCCACACCCTCTGGAGAACCCCATGGAATTCGAAGACATCCTTTATGAAGTACGCAACGGCGTGGCCTGGATCACGATCAACCGGCCCGACAAGATGAACTCCTTTCGCGGCCAGACCTGCGACGAGATCATCAAGGCCATGAACCGCGCCGGCTATGACCGCAGCGTCGGCGCCATCGTGCTGGCCGGCGCCGGAGATCGCGCCTTCTGCACCGGCGGTGATCAGTCCGCACACAACGGCAACTATGACGGCCGCGGCACCATCGGCCTGCCGATGGAAGAGTTGCACGACACCATCCGCAACGTGCCCAAGCCGGTGATCGCCCGCGTCCAGGGCTTCGCCATCGGCGGCGGCAACGTGCTGTGCACCATCTGCGACCTGACCATCGCCTCCGAGAAGGCCATCTTCGGCCAGGTCGGCCCGAAGATGGGCTCGGTCGATCCAGGCTATGGCACTGCTTTCCTGGCGCGAGTCGTAGGCGAGAAGAAGGCGCGCGAGATCTGGTATCTGAACCGCCGCTACAGCGGCGCCGAGGCCGTGGCCATGGGCCTGGCCAACGCCGTGGTTCCGCACGACCAGCTCGACGCCGAGGTGCAGAAGTGGGCCGAGGAAATCTGCGAGCGCAGCCCGACGGCAGTGGCCATCGCCAAGCGCAGCTTCAATGCCGACACCGCGCACCAGGCCGGCATCGCGGGCCTCGGCATGTACGCACTCAAGCTCTACTACGACACGGAAGAGTCGCGCGAAGGCGTCAATGCCCTGAAGGAAAAGCGCAAGCCCGACTTCCGCAAGTACGCGAAGTAGAGGCCCGTCCCTCGAAGAAACCCGCACTCGCGGCGCAACCGCTGTTGCGCCGCGGCGCAGCGCACCCTGGAGACAAGACATGAATCCCTATCTCGATGAAGACCTGACAGCGCTCGGCGACCATGCGCGCCGCTTCGCCACCGAGCGCATCGCCCCCGGCTTCCTGGAACGCGACAAGACCCGCGTGCTCGAGCGCAAGCTGATGCGCGAAATGGGCGAGATGGGGTTCATCGCGCCCGAACTGTCCGAGGAACATGGCGGCCAGGGCATGGGTTGCCTGGCCGCCGGCGTGATCCACGAGGAGATCGCGCGCGCCGACCTGAGCATGTCCTACATCAACCTGCTCGCTTCGCTCAACGGCCAGATCCTCTCGCAGCACGGAAAGCCCGAAGTCGTCCAACCGTGGCTGCAGAAGCTGACGCGGGGCGAGGCGCTGTTCGCCATTGCGCTGACCGAGCCGCGCGGTGGCTCCGACGCGGCCAACCTGCGCCTGCGCATGGAGCGCGTCGGCGACGCGTACGTGATCAACGGCGAGAAGACGTCGATCTCCGCGGCCGACCAGGCCGATGCGGCGGTCGTGTTCGGCCGCACCGGCCCGGTCGAATCGGCGGCCCACGGCGTGACCGCGCTGCTGGTGCCGATGGACCTGCCGGGCGTGACCCGCAACCGCTTCGATTGCCACGGCCAGCGCGCGATCGGTCGCGGCTCGCTGTTCTTCGAGAA
>NZ_JBFUIU010000274.1:0-11029 GCF_056401695.1 Variovorax sp. P4_D9 | reverse complement strand
CGCTTGAACTGCCCCTGCGGCGCGGCGATCTGGGCCTCGATCTGGCGCGTGCCCTTGAACGCATTGAAGAAATCGACGTCGATGAATTTGGCGGCCGCCGTGTTGGTGCAGTTGAAGGCGAAGCTGGCGTCGAGGTCGGCATGGCCGTCGCCGGCCCCTTCCTCTCCCTTGCCCAGGCCCAGCGCGGCGGAGCGCAGCGTCACTGGGCCGAGCTTGCAGTTCGCGGCCGGATCGATCTTGAACAGCTGGTCGGCGGCGCGCAAATGCGCGATCGCATCCTCGGCGGTCTTCTTCTCGGCGTCGGTGCGAGGTGCGCGCTCGAAGCCGACGAAGTTGTCGAGCGGGGACTCCATCGCGATCACGATGGTCGGGCCGTCGATCACGACGTCGAGCCTGACCTGGCCGTGCACGTGGGCCGCTTGATTCTGGGCTGATGCGGCGAAGGCTGTGCTCAGCAGGGCGGCGAGGGTTAGGGTGGCGAAGGGTCGTCGCGACAGGGTCATGCTTGGGCGCCTTGCCGGGTCGGCAGCCCCGGCGTATTGCTCCATTCGCTCCAGCTGCCGGCATAGAGCGCGGTCGGCCCGAGGCCCGCGATCTGCATGGCGAGCAGGTTGGGCACGGCGCTCACGCCGCTGCCGCACTGGTGTACGACCGTCGCGGGATCCCGGCCCGCCAGCAAGCTTTCGAACTCGGCGCGCAACAGCGCGGCCGGCTTGAACTTGCCGTCGGGACCGAGGTTCTCGGTGAAGGGCCGGTTCAGGGCCCCCGGGATGTGACCCGCGATCGGGTCCAGAGGTTCCACCTCGCCGCGATATCTTGCGGCGGCGCGGGCGTCGATCAGCGTCTGCCCGGCCTGCTCGAGCCGCGCCGCCACCGTCCGCGTGTCGACCAGCCTCAGCAGCGGCTCGCCGGCCACGAAGTTCGACTGGAAGTGCGTCGGCTCCGCGCGGTTCGTCACTTGGCCGCTGGCGGCCTCCCAGGCCTGCAGGCCGCCATCGAGCACGGCCACGGCCTCGTGGCCGATCCACTTCAGCATCCACCAGAGCCGGCCGCAGTAGTTGGCGCCGTTGCGGTCGTACACCACCGCCTGCATGCCGTTGGCGAAGCCGACGCTCGACAGCCAGGCGGCGAAGCGCTCGCGGCTGGGCAGCGGATGGCGCCCGCCCGAGGCCGGCGGACCGTCGTCCCGCGCCACCACGACGCCGTGCGAGCCGGGCACGCCATGCTTGGCGCTGAGATCGGTGTCGAGATTGGCATACACGGCGCCCGGAATGTGCGCGGCACGGTACTGTTGCGCGCCGGCGTCCGGCTTCGTCAGGTCGAAGCTGCAGTCGAACACCATCGTCGACGTGGCGCTGCCGGCCAGCAAGGCTTTCAGTTGCTCGGCGGAAATCAAGGTGGTGAAGGGCGGGTTGTGCATCATGGCCTCGACGAAAACCAGATTGTCCAACGAAGTCCGGGCCAACTGGGGCGAGCCTAGTGCTCTTCGGCCGGTGCTTTCGGCAGCGASCGCTGGCGCAGCACGGTGGCGGCGATGCCGCTGCAGACGATCAGCGCCATGCCGGCCCAGCCCTCGCCGTCGATGCGGTCGCCGAACAGCAGCACGCTGTAGATCGCCGCGAAGACGATGCCGGAGTATTGAAGATTGGCGACCAGCAGCGTGCCGCTCTCGGTCTTGGCGCTCGCGTAGGCGCGTGTCATGCAGAGCTGGCCCAGCGCCGCCAGCAGGCCAACCGGCAGCAGCCACAGCGCATGGCCCCAGGTCCATTCGGCCCAGGGCGTGGCCCCGCCCAGCAGCGTGCCCAGGCCGCCCGCCACCGCTGAGCCGACCGCGAAATAGAACACCGTACGCGCTTCGGGCTCGCCGAGCCGCGACAGCGCCACCACCTGCATGTAGGCGAAGGCGGCCGTGAGCCCCGACAGCAGGCCCATGAGCCCGGCGAAGCCCTGGTTGTCGCCGACCGTCGGCTTGAGCATCAGCACCACGCCGCCGAAGCCGGCCAGCACCGTCAGGACCAGCGGTCCCTGCAGCGGCGGCCGCGGCATCTTGCCGTCGCGGCCCGGCACCGGCACCCAGGCCAGCAGGGCGCCGCCGACCAGGAAGGCCGCGATCCAGACGCTGCTCATGTAGTTGAGGGTCATCGCGGTGGCCAGCGGCATGTGGGCGATGGCGAAGAACCAGGCGCCCAGCGAGACCACGCCGATCAGGCTGCGCCAGGCATGCATGCCGGGATAGCGGGTGCCCAGCGTGACGCCGCGGCTGCGTGCCAGCACCCACAGGAAGACGATGCCGATCAGGCCGCGGTAGAAGACCAGTTCGGCACTGGAGAACCAGGCCGAGGCGAACTTCACGCACACGCCCATCGTGGCGAAGATCAGTGCGCCCAGCACCATCCAGAGCGCTTGCATTGTGGGGAGTGGCTTTCTATCTAGTCAGTTGAGGACAGAGCAAAAACTGCTCTGCAGTTTATTGGTCTGTCCCGCAATCTCTCACGTACGCATCTCGCGGCGGTACCACTCGTGGAACTGCTGCATGCCGTCTTCCATCGGGCTCTGGTAGGGGCCGCTCTCGTCGTCGCCGCGCAGCATCAGCGCGCGGCGACCGGCGTCCATGCGCTCGGCGATCTCGTCGTCCTCGACGCAGGTTTCCATGTAGGCGGCCTGCTGGGCCTCGACGAATTCGCGCTCGAAGGCGACGATTTCTTCGGGATAGAAGAATTCGACCATGTTGAGCGTCTTCTGCGGGCCGACCGGATGCAGCGTCGACACCGTGAGGACGTGCGGATACCACTCGACCATCACGTGCGGGTAGTAGCTGAGCCAGATGGCGCCGTACTTTGGTGGCCGGCCCTCGCGGTACCTGAGAAGCTGCTCCTGCCAGCGCTGGTAGACCGGGCTGCCGGCGCGGCCGAGCCGGTTGGCCACGCCCACGGTCTGCACCGAGAAATGATGGCCGAACTCCCAGCGCAGGTCGTCGCAGGTGACGAAGCTACCGAGGCCCGGATGGAACGGGCCGACGTGGTAGTCCTCGAGGTAGACCTCGATGAAGGTCTTCCAGTTGTAGTTGCACTCGTGCAGCTCGACGCGGTCGAAGGCGTAGCCCTCGAATTCGAGGTCGAGGCGCGGGCCGAGCCGGGCCAGGTCGGCCGCCACGTCGCGGCCTCGGCCGCCGACGTTCTGCTCGAACAGCAGGCCGTTCCACTCGGTCAGCGGGTAGTTGTGCAGGTTGAGGCAGGGGTCCTGTTCGAAGTGCGGTGCGCCGATCAGGGTGCCGGTGGTGCGCGGGTCGGCCGCCGCGTAGGTCCAGCGGTGCAGCGGGCAGACGATGTTGCCGCCGGCCTGGGCCTCGAGCCGGCCGCGGTCCTGGAGGATCAGCGCCTGGCGATGGCGGCAGACATTGGAGATCAGTTCGACGCCCTTCGGCGTGTGCACCAGGGCGCGGCCCTGCTGTTCCTGCGGCAGGGTGTGGAAGTTGCCCGGCTCGGGCACCGTGAGGCGATGGCCGACGTAGCGCGGCCCGTTGGCGAACAGCGTTTGCAGCTCGCGGGTGTAGAGCGCCTCGTCGAAGTACGCGGAAACCGGAAGTTGGCTCGAGGCCTGCTGCAGTTGAAGACTTAAATCAGACATGGGTGACCTGACCAAGCTCCCCACAGGGAGAGAGAAATGGAACGGAAGGCTTGCCGTCGAGGTGCGAACGGCCCGGAGGAAGTGCGCCGGCAGGGCCGGCTTTGGGAGACCGGGATTGTACCCTTGGCAGTGCATCCCTGCCCCCCGCCCTAAAATGGCGTGTTTCACGTCAAACTCCTGAATGCCCAAGGTGCCATCCTCCCCATCGGCCGCCGTGCCTGCCTTGCCCGACACCGGCGCCCTGCCCGCGAGCTACGAAGCCGGGCTCCAGGAACTCGAACAACTCGTGACCGAACTCGAATCGGGCCAGTTGCCGCTCGACCAGTTGCTTGGCAGCTACCAGCGCGGCGCCGCGCTGCTGGCCTTCTGCCGCGAGCGGCTGCAGGCGGTCGAGGACCAGATCAAGGTGCTCGACGCCGGCAGCCTCAAGGCCTGGGCCGCGGAATGAGCGGCGCCCGGCCGCCCGAAGGCGCTCGCACCGCCGTGCGAAGCACAGAGGTTCTCAAGAGCCGCCCGGAAGCCCTGCGCTGGGATGCGGCGCGCCTGGCCGCCTGGAGCGAGCCTCAGCTGGCGCGCGTCGAGGCCGCGCTGTCGCGCTGGGTCGGCGTCGACGCGCCGGCGCAGCTCGGCGACGCCATGCGCTACGCGGTCCTCGACGGCGGCAAGCGGCTGCGGCCCCTGCTGGTGTTCGCGGCCAGCGAGGCGGTCGGCGGCTGCCCCGAGGCGGCCTTGCGCGCGGCCTGCGCGGTCGAACTGATCCACGCCTACTCGCTGGTGCACGACGACCTGCCCTGCATGGACAACGACGTGCTTCGCCGCGGCAAGCCGACGGTGCACGTGAAGTTCGGCGAGGCCGGCGCCCTGCTGGCCGGCGACGCCCTGCAGGCCCTGGCTTTCGAACTACTCACGCCGGCCGGCGATGCCATCGCACCGGGGGTCCAGGCCCAGCTGTGCCGCCTGCTGGCCGGCGCGGCCGGCAGCCAGGGCATGGCGGGCGGCCAGGCGATCGATCTGGCCAGCGTCGGCGTGGCGCTCGACGAGGCGCAGCTGCGCGAGATGCATCGCCTGAAGACCGGCGCGCTGCTGCAGGGTAGCGTCGAGATGGGGGCGGCCTGCGGCGAAGCGCAGGCGCCGGCGGTGCTGGCGGCGCTGCGCGACTATGGCGCGGCCGTGGGCCTGGCCTTCCAGGTGGTCGACGACATCCTCGACGTCGTCGCCGATTCGGAAACGCTTGGCAAGACCGCGGGCAAGGACGCGGCCAGCGACAAGCCCACCTATGTCTCGCTGCTGGGCCTGGAAGGCGCTCGCGCGCAGGCCCGCGACCTGCTCGCGCAATCGCTGGCCGCGCTCGATCGCAGCACGCTGGCCGATACCGGCGCCTTGCATGCGCTGGCCCACATGGTCGTGGACCGCGATCGATAACAACAAGACACTCCCATGGCTCCGCTGCTTCCCACCCTCCACGATCCCTCCGCGCTGCGCCACTTCGACCGCGTGCAGCTCCAGCAACTGGCCGACGAGGTGCGCACCTGCGTGCTCGACAATGTGTCACGCACCGGCGGCCACCTGAGCTCCAACCTCGGCACGGTCGAGCTGACGGTCGCGCTGCACCATGTCTTCAACACGCCGCACGACCGGCTGGTCTGGGACGTGGGCCACCAGACCTACCCGCACAAGATCCTGACGGGCCGGCGCGATCGCATGCCGACCCTGCGCCAACTCGGCGGCATCTCGGGCTTTCCGCAGCGCAGCGAGAGCGAGTACGACACCTTCGGCACCGCCCATTCGTCGACCAGCATCTCGGCCGCGCTCGGCATGGCGATGGCGGCCAAGCAGAAGGGCGAGGACCGCCATTCGGTGGCGATCATCGGCGACGGCGCGCTGACCGCCGGCATGGCCTTCGAGGCACTCAACAACGCCGGCGTCTGCGACTGCAAGCTGCTGGTGATCCTGAACGACAACGACATGTCGATCAGCCCGCCGGTCGGTGCGCTCAACCGCTACCTGGCACAGCTCATGAGCGGCAACTTCTACGCCGCCGCGAAGAACGTCGGCAAGAGCGTGCTGCGTGCCGCGCCGCCGCTGTTCGAGCTCGCCAAGCGCTTCGAGCAGCATGCCAAGGGCATGGTGGTGCCGGCCACGCTGTTCGAGCAGTTCGGCTTCAACTACGTCGGCCCGATCGATGGCCACGACCTCGATTCGCTGATCCCGACCCTCGAGAACCTCAAGCATCTCGACGGCCCGCAGTTCCTGCATGTGGTCACAAAGAAGGGGCAGGGCTACAAGCTGGCCGAGGCCGACCCGGTGGCCTACCACGGGCCGTCCAAGTTCGATCCCGCGGTCGGGTTGGTCAAGCCCGCGACCGCGCCGAAGCAGACTTTCACGCAGGTCTTCGGCCACTGGCTGTGCGACATGGCGGCGCAGGACGGCCGGCTGGTCGGCATCACGCCCGCGATGCGCGAAGGCTCCGGGCTGGTCGAGTTCGAACAGCGCTTTCCCGAGCGCTACTACGACGTCGGCATCGCCGAGCAGCATGCGGTCACCTTCGCGGCCGGACTGGCCTGCGAAGGGCTCAAGCCGGTGGTGGCGATCTACTCGACCTTCCTGCAGCGTGCCTACGACCAGCTGATCCACGACGTCGCGATTCAGAACCTGCCGGTGGTGTTTGCGCTCGACCGCGCCGGCCTGGTGGGGGCCGACGGTGCCACCCACGCCGGCGCCTACGACATTTCGTTCCTGCGCTGCATTCCGAACATGAGCGTGGCCTGCCCGGCCGACGAGGCCGAGTGCCGGCAGCTGCTGTCGACCGCCTATGCGCATAACCATCCGGTGGCGGTGCGCTATCCGCGCGGCGCCGGGGCCGGCGTCACGCCGCCGCTGTCGCTCGATGGACTGCCCTACGGCAAGGGCGAGATCCGGCGCGAAGGCCGGCGCATCGCGATCCTGGCGTTCGGTACCTTGCTGTATCCGGCTCTCGCGGCAGCGGAGGCGATCGACGCCACGGTGCTCAACATGCGCTGGGCCAAGCCGCTCGACGTCGAACTGCTGCTGCAGGTCGCGGGCACGCACGATGCGATCGTCACGCTCGAGGAGGGCGCGATCATGGGCGGTGCGGGCAGTGCGGTGCTCGAGGCGCTGCAGGCGGCCGGTGTGCAGAAGCCGGTACTGCAACTGGGCCTGCCCGACCGCTTCATCGAGCACGGGGATCCGGCCAAGCTGCTGGCCGGGATCGGGCTGGATGCGGCGGGGATCGAGCAGTCGATCCGCAGTCGCTTCGGTTAACCCCCCAAGTACGCGTCCTGCACCTTCGGGTTGCCCAGCAACTCGCGCCCGCTGCCTTCCAGCACGATCTTCCCGGTCTCGATCACGTAGGCCCGGTCGGCGATCTTGAGCGCCTGGCGCACGTTCTGCTCGACCAGGAACACGGTCAGGCCGGCCTGGTTGATCTCGCGCAGCGTGCGGAAGATGTCCTGCACGATGATCGGCGCCAGGCCCATCGAGGGCTCGTCGAGCAGCAGCACGCGGGGCTTGGCCATCAGTGCCCGGCCGATCGCCAGCATCTGCTGCTCGCCACCCGACAGGTTGCCGGCCAGGCCGTCGGCACGTTCCTTTAGCCGCGGGAACAGCGTGTAGATATGGTCGAGGTCGGCCGCGCGCTGGGCACGGCTGTCGCGCCGGGTATAGGCGCCGAGTTCGAGGTTCTCGCGCACGGTCAGCGTGGTCAGCGTGGCGCGGCCTTCGGCCACCTGCACCATGCCCGAGGAAACGATCTTGTGCGGCGACAGCGAAGTGAGGTCACGGCCCTCGAGTTGCACCCGTCCCGCCGCCTTCGCGACCAGTCCCGACAGCGCCAGCAGCGTCGTCGACTTGCCGGCGCCGTTGGCGCCGACCAGGGTCGTGATCTGGCCTTCGTGCAGTTCGAAGTCGATGCCCTTGACGGCCTCGATGTGCCCGTAGGAGACCTTCAGGCCCTCAACCTTGAGCAGGGTGGAAGAAGCAGCGCTCATGCCGATGCTTCCTCGTTGCTCGCTTCGTCTTCCTCGCGCCCCAGGTAGGCCTCGATCACCTGCGGATCGTTGCGGATCTGGTCGGGGCCACCGCGCGCGATGATGCGGCCGAAGTTCAGCACGGCGATGTGCTCGCACAGGCCCATCACGAAACGCATGTCGTGTTCGATCATGAAAATGGTGTAGCCGCGACCGCTGATGTTGCGGATCTCGTGCATCAGGTCGGTCTTCTCGCTGCTGTTCATGCCGGCCACCGGTTCATCGAGCAGCAGCAGCTTCGGTTCGGTGGCCAGCGCGCGGGCCAGTTCGAGCTTGCGCTGGTCGCCGTAGGAGAGGTTGTCGGCCGTGTCGTCGGCCTTGTGGTCGAGCTTGACCCACGAGAGCAGCTCGCGCGCCCGGTCGCGCGCGCGCTTCTCCTCGCTGCGGAACAGGCCCGACGAGGCCAGTAGGCCGAAGCCGCCATAGCGCAGATTGGCGTGCATGCCGACCATCACGTTCTCGAGCAGCGACATCTCCTTGAAGATGCGGATGTTCTGGAAGGTGCGCGCGATGCCGCCGCGCGTGATCTCGTGCGGCTTCATCCCTGCGAGGTCGCGGCCCTCGAAGCGGATCGTGCCGCCGGTGGTCGGCAGCAGGCCGGTGGTGAGGTTGAAGACCGTGGTCTTGCCGGCGCCGTTCGGGCCGATCAACCCGAAGATGCCGCCCTGCGGCACTTCGAGGTTGACGTCCTGCAGCACCTTGAGGCCGCCGAAATGGCGCGACACGCCGTCGAGTTGGAGAAGAGGAGCCGCGCTCATGCCGCGGCCCCCTTGCGGCCGAACCAATGGCGCAAGCGCGCCGGGTCCCAGATGCCCTTGGGCAGGAATAGCACGATCAGCACCAGGATGATGCCGTTGACCACCAGCCGGAAATCCCCGAAGGCGCGCAGCGCCTCGGGCAGGATCGTGAGGATCACGCCGCCCAGCACCGGGCCGGTCAGGCCGTTGATGCCGCCGAGCACGGTCATCGTCAGGATGTCGACGCCACGGTCGAAGCCGAATTCGTTCGGACCGATGAAGAAGGTCTGGTGTGCATTGAGCACGCCGGCCAGGCCCGCGATCGCGCCGCCGAGCACGAAGGCCAGCATCTTGTGGGCGCCGACGTCGATGCCCATCAGGCCGGCCGCCGTCTCGTCTTCCTTGATGGCCTCGAAGGCGCGGCCGACCTTGGAACGGCGCAGCCGCCACAGGCCCAGAAGCACCAGCACCAACGCCAGCCCGACGTGCCACCACTGGGTGACGGGCGGAATGCCGTTGAGGCCCAGCGCGCCGCCGGTCAGCGATTCGGCGTTGAGCACCACGATGCGCACCACTTCGCCGAAGGCCAGCGTGGCCATCGCCAGGTAGACGCCCGAGAGCCGCAGCGTCGGCTTGCCGATCACGAAGGCAGTCAACGCCGGCGCCGCGATGCCGGCCGCGATCGCGACCGGGAAGGGCACGCCGTAGGTCATCGTGAGGATCGCCGAGGTGTAGGCGCCGATGCCCATGAAGGCGGCATTGGCCATGGCCAGCATGCCACACGAAAGCGTGAGCCAGATCGACAGCGCCAGCAGGGCGTTGGTGCCCAGCGTGAGCACCAGGTTGCTGTAGACCGACCAGAAGTTGTTGAGCGCGTCCATGCTTAGACCTTGCGTTCCTGCATCGATCCGAAGAGACCCTTCGGACGCACCAGCAGCACCAGGAACAACAGCCCGAAGGCGACCGCGTCGCGCATCGTCGAGCCGATGTAGGCCACCGACAGCACTTCGGCGAAGCCGAGGAACAGGCCGCCCARCATCGCGCCGCGGATGTCGCCCATGCCGCCGAGAATGATCACCGCGATCCCCTTGTGCAGCATCGGCTGGCCCATCAGCGGGAACACGGCGTTGGAGTAGAGGCCGATCAGCACGCCGGCCAGGCCGCCCAGGGCGGCGGCGGCGAACGAGGTCAGGAAGAACAGCCCTTCGACATTGATGCCGAGCAGGTAGGCCGCCTTGGGCGACTCGGCGATCGCGCGCAGCGCGCGGCCGAGCTGGGTGCGCTTGAGCGCCACCATCAGCACCGTCATCAGCACGAAGGACAGCAGGATGATGCCGAGCTCGAGCGCCGTCAGGTGGATGCCGGCCAGGTCGAGCGATTGGCCCGACACCACGCCGGCCGGGAAGCGCACGTTCTC
Organism: Variovorax sp. P4_D9; assembly: GCF_056401695.1. Lineage (NCBI taxonomy): Bacteria > Pseudomonadati > Pseudomonadota > Betaproteobacteria > Burkholderiales > Comamonadaceae > Variovorax > Variovorax sp. P4_D9. Next base: position 1,202 of record NZ_JBFUIU010000274.1, on the reverse strand, counting down.
GGCACCGAAGATGCCCTGGACGCCGTTGTTGAGGATGATCGCGACGCCGATGGTGGCGATCATCGGGATCAGGTGGGGTGCATTGCGCGCGCGCAGCGGCTTGAGCACCAGGAAGTCGATCAGCAGGCCCAGCAAGCCGCAGAAGACGAAAGCGAACAGCAGACCGGCCCACAGCGGCAGCTCGAAGCGCGCCATGGCCTGGACGGCGGCATAGGCGCCGACCATGAAGACCGCGCCGTGCGAGAGGTTGATGACGCCGAGCACGCCGAAGATGAGCGTGAAGCCGAGCGCAAAGAGCGCATAGACGCACCCGAGGGACAGTGCGTTGACAAGTTGCTGTTCAAGCATGGGAGTTTCCGTTCCGGAAAAAAGCGGGCCGGCCATTGCCGGTCCCGCTGTTCGTGAAACACCGAAGAACCGGCTTTGCCGGGCTTCAGGTGTTGCCCCCGGCGAGGGGGTGGCCGGCTACGCGCAGTGAGCCAACCTCGGGGAGTTACTTTGAAATTACGAATTCCGAGCCCTTCGTCACGCTGACGMTGGGGGTCTGCTGGGCGTCGTAGCCGGCCGGCTTGCCGGTCTTGTCGGTGGCGCGGCGGAACTGGAAGGCGCCGGTGGCACCGGTCCACTTGGCGTTTGGCAGCGCATCGCGAACGGCCGCGCGGTCGGTCGTCAGGTTGCCGCTGAGCTTGACGCCCTTGAGCGCCTGCGCCGCGATGTACATGGCGTCGTAGGCCTGCGCCGCGAACTGGTCGGGCGCCGTCTTGTACTTCTCGTTGTAGGCCTTGATGAACTTGGTGTTCTCGGGCGTCGCGTTGCTGGACGACCAGGGGCTGCCGACGTAGAGGTTGTCGGAGTTGCCCTTGGCGAGATCGAACACCTTGACCGAGTTCATGCCGTTGCCGCCGATGACCGGCACGTTGAGGCCGAGCTGGCGCGCCTGCACCATGATCGGCGCACCTTCGGCGATCAGCGCCGACAGCACGATCGCATCGGCGCCGCTGGCCTTGATCTTGGTCAGCTGGGCCTTGAAGTCGACGTCGCCCTTGGCGAAGGTCTCGGTGGTGGTGACCGGGATCTTCAGGTCGTCAAGCGCCTTCTTGAAGTTGTCGTAGCCGCTCTTGGTGAAGACGTCGTCGTTGCCGTAGAGCACCGCCACCTTCTTGAWGCCGGCGTTCTTGACCGCGGTCTTGATGGTCTCGGGC
>NZ_JBFUIU010000273.1:0-11088 GCF_056401695.1 Variovorax sp. P4_D9 | reverse complement strand
GGCTGCAGGCCCTGTCCCGAGTACACTGCGCGCGGACTGCCGCTGCTCTCGCGCATGATCGCATCGCGCATCAGCTTGACGGCCTTCTTTCGCGATTCCTCAGCCGCAAGGCGCAGCGCGATGGCGTTACCGAGTGCGATGAGCGCGCCGAGAATAGCCAACGCAATGCCCGAGGCCGGCATGTACCAGTTGTCAAAGGCCGCGCTGCGCGACACCAGGAAGAGCGAGATCACAATGAACGGAAAGTAGATCAGCCGCGTCACGCTCTTTGTGCGCAGCGCGACGCACTTCAGGTCGATCCAGTTGTCGAGATAGGCACGCGGAACCTGCAGCTCGTCCTCGAAGAGTTTAAGAGTCGATGGAGGCCAGTTCTGGTCGTGCAGTCGCAGGCCGCGCACGAAGGTCACGCACAGCGCGGTGGCGTCGACCACAAAAAACACCAGGAAATACATTGCCGCGATCGTCAGCCAGTGCAGGCTGCGGTGCAGGATGACCGACACTGGCCCGCGCTGCGGGATATACCAGCCATCGCGCGTGGCAAGCAGAAGGATTGCGCTGACAAGCAGCGCAACGAGTGCCCACGTCAGCGTGCGCACCGCGCGGGCAGTGGCGCGGTTCTGGACGACGTAGCGACGCCAGAAGTCGATCACCTCGCGCGGCATGCCGTACTTGTCTTCGTTGCCCACATCCTGCGGCAGCACGGAGCGCGGCGAGAACATGTTGGTCAACTTCGCGTGCCATTTCAGCCCCTGCTCGGCCTTCACTTGGTCCTTCACGAGTTCTGCTCGCGTGAGACCGAGCTTGAATTTGTCAAGGATGCGGTCGAGGTTTTCGGTCAAAGCGAGCCAACCCGCAAAGACGAGGTAGAGACACAGCACGAAGGTGACGAAGCGAATGCCTTCAGTCGGCCAGATGCTGATTCCTTCCAGCGCCACGAGCGGCTTTCCGTTGGAGGTCAGCCAGTTCGCGAATACGGACCAATGCTCGGCCACGAGGAGCGGAATCGCGATGTGCGCCAGCACCAGCGCAGCGCGCCACAGCGCTTTGCTCTTTCCATCGGGATTTGCGACCACTCTGGCGTAGAAGCGATCGCGCGCGCCCTTGCTAGACGCGAGCACGGGCATCCAGAGTGCGAGGACGACGATCAATGCGATGAAAGCGATCGTCGACGCGTGGAGCTTCGGGAAGAGATTCGAGGGCGGCGGGTGGATGCCGCCGCAGTATTCCCAGGTGGGTCCTGAGCACAACTTGCGCCCGCTTGCGGCTGCTGGCGCCTGCGCGGCCGGATCGGGATTGGGACTGAAGTCGAATGCGGTGGTGCGTCCGATCTCGAAGATGCGCGCATGCCGGAACCAGTGCGCAATTTCCTCCTGCGCCGTCGGCGCGCCCGAGGACTCGACGCGCACGTCGCCTTCGGCCATCCTATGGCGCAGCGCATCGTCCATCGCCAAGCGTGTCGAGAGAAAGTACGAGGTCTGGTAGCTGTCGCGAAATGGCGGCATGCCGAACTGCATGGCGTCTGCCAGGCGCAAGCCGAAGCTGGAGGCGACGAGGAGGTTGCGCGCCCATGCCCGCTCGCGCGGATGCAGGAAGCGCGCGTCGAGGTCGGTGGTGAAGAAGATCGCGTTCGGGAACTCCGGCCGCAGTGCCTGTAGCACCAGCAGCTTGTCGTGCACGTCGGAGCCGAGAACGCCGATCGCGCTCAGGCCCTTGCCGTCGCTGCTGCCTTCGCGAAGACGCTGGTCGAGGGCGCTCATCTGTACGGACAGGCGGCGCAGGTAGTCGAACTGGCTCATCCCCTCGGCAACTTCGACGAAGGTACCATCGCGGCGGCGGTCTTCGTCCTTGCCGTTGGTGCCCGCCTTGCCGGACGCGGCTTTGGCTACGGCGCTTTCCGCGCTGACGTTGGCCAGCTGGCCATCGAGGCCGCGGACGTAGGTAAAAGAGTGTGCGCAGAAACCCGTGTCCTTGTCCGAGGCACGGAACTCGCGGCGCAGGGTTCGGCCATAGAAGGTGTCCCATTCGGCGATGACGGCGACGTGGCTGGGTGCCACCTCGGCCGTGGTACGCGTCTCGGCACATACCCGGCTCCCGTCTCCAGCGATCGATCTCGCGCGCAGTCCACGCAGCTCAAGCTCCGAGATGAGCGCATCGGCGATCCCGCTGTCGTCGCCGATCGTGCGCACTAGGCGGACGTTATTTTGAGCGAGGTAGTCGGCGACTGTCGTCTGTTGCGGCGGGTTGTCGAGCGCCGACAACACACGCTCGTCCGGGGCGGTCGCGATAGCGGAATACAAGCGCAGCGGGAGCAACTTGAACTCGTCCTTGTTGAAAACACCCTGGTCGGGCGCTGGACCCTTGGTGTCTGCCTGTTTGGCCGGCCCTTCCGTGGGCGAGCCTTCCCTGAAGACCACGTCCTTGAGCGGCAATGCTTTCAGCGGTGCTTCCCTGAGCTGCGCGTCGGGAGGACCCTTCACGTGGGCCGCCGCCTTTTCGACTTCCCTGACCATGTCACGCAATCCGTCCGAGTCGCTGGGACCGATCACGCGCCAACTCGCCCTGATTTCCTTGGGGTCCTTGGGGTCCTCCAATAGATCCATGAGCCGACGCAGCCGATTCAAGGGTTCACCGACGTATACGTCGCTGTCGAGCCACAAGACCAGGGTCCTGGGCCGTTTGGCGCGCGCCGCCGTCTTGCCCTGGCTGTCCTGCTACTCGCCGGCGGCGCGCGGCACCGCCTCGGGTGCCGGATCGAACCACTCGTAGGGGACGATCGCCGGCATCTGCTGGTCCGGCAGGTTCGCGGGATCTGCTTTTTCATCGTCGCCCGGAATGTTGCTCGGAAAGAAGTAGCCGATGTGCTCACCATCTGCCGGCGCAAGCCGGCTCGCCCTCAGGCCGGCCAACACGGCATAGCGGGCGCGGCGGCGGCTTTCAATGTTGTCCGAGTAGGGGCCGCCAGGCAGCATGACGGCGAGGATCTCCACGTAGCCCGGCGCCGGCACCCTCTTGTTGATCTGCGCGAGCATCGATTCGTGCGTATGGACTTTGTCCTTCGCTTTGGCCAGGTTCGAATTGCGCTTGGCAGCATCCTCCCGTGCACGCGCCACGGCCCCGAACGGGTCTTGCCACAACCGCGCATCCACATCTTGCGTCGCGGCGTATTGCTGGATGCGGGGTTCACTGGCAGGCAGCCGGGTGGTTTCGAGCGGCACGTCGCGGATAAACATGACGCCGGCGGTCAGCATCACGACCGCGAAGATCCCGCTGGCTGGAATTCCCCCACTTGACCCCGGATTCTTGTCCACGGCAACTCCTCAGAACGCCAAAGGAGGCTTGTACTCACTACCTTAGCTTGCGCGCTCGGTTGGCGCATCCACCAATAAGTGGACAAGAAACCGACGTTCAGCGAAGGGGAGCCGCATCGATCATCCACGCATGCGTTCGACGGAATCCACCTCGACCTCTTCGGCATCTGACACTGCGCCGGCGGGCGCCTCGTTGGGGGCAGCGACCGTTTAGGCCCGCTCGACGGCAGGCACTACGACCTATCCCACTCAGGCTACCTCACTCGCTGCCAAGTCGATCTTGCCTAGGTTGGGACTCATGACCAAGGGGTAATGAGCTTCAGTCGATAGGGCTTCATCCCCCGTCGATCTCCACCTCTGCCTCGCAATTCACCGGCGCATTGAGCGGGATCATCATCCCGATGGACGAGCGGGCGTGCGCGCCGGCTTCTGGGCCGTAGAGCTCGAGAATGAGGTCCGAGTAGCCATTGGTCACGCGCGGCGTCTCGTTGAACTCCGGCGCCACGTTGACCATCGCGAACACCCTCAGCCAAGCGGTCACGCGATCGAGGTCGCCCAGCTCGCGCTTCAGGCTCGCCAGATGGGCCAGCGCCACGAGTTTGGCCGCTCGATAGCCCTCTTCGGGCGATACCTCGGCGCCCACCTTGCCGAGCGGCTTCGCGATGCTGCCGTCCAGTTCGAGGGGGATGTGCCCGGAGATGAAGGCCCGCCGCCCCCGCACGCGGACCCACGCGAAAGGCAGGCGGACGTTCGGCGGCGCCTGCAAGGGCTGCGGCAGCGCCAGACCCATGTGCGCGAGACGCGCTTCGATTCTTGCCATGATGGTCTCCTTCCTTTCGCTAAGGGACGAGGGCATCGAGCTCAGGTCGCATCACGACGCTTTCCTGCGCGGTCGGCTCGTTGCGCGACCCGATGAACACCGCGGGCTGCGAGCCGCCGAGGTTGACCGCCACATGCGGCACGCCGGCCGGAATGAACAGGTAGTCGCCAGGCCGCGCGACCGCTCGCTCCTGCAGCCGCTCGCCCGTCCACAGCTCCACTTCCTCACCGCTCAGCATGTAGAAGGCGGATTCATGCCGTGCGTGGACATGCGCCTTCGTCCGCTCGCCAGCGGGGAGCGTCACCCGTCCGAGGAAGAGCGCCGCGGATCCCACTGTCTCGGCGCAGACCCCAGGGGCGTAGACCGTGCCCTGGGCGCTGGTATAGGGCTGCGAGCCACTGACGACGCGTGGCGGGGCCGTGCCTGTCGTTCCGTTCATGTCAGCTCTCCAGTGATTGCCTGCTGCGATGCCTCACCACCATGCCGCGAATGGCCTTGACAGTCACTGAACCCCGTCCGAAAAATCGCGAAATATTCCGAACCGGCCACACGCCTCGATCGATGGGAAAGCGATTCGCTTTCGGCCCCCTGCTCCTGGACGCCAGGCTGGGCACGCTGTCGCGTGACGGTCGCGTCCTCGCCATCGGCCAGCGCGGCCTGCTGATCCTTCGGACCCTGCTCGAGGCGCGGGGCGAGGTGGTGGCCAAGTCGACCCTGATGGCTGCGGCCTGGCCGGGCCTGGTAGTTGAAGACAGCAACCTCTCGGTCCAGATCGCGGCGCTTCGCAAGCTGTTGGGCACGACCTCCGAGGGCGCGCAATGGATCCTCACCGTGCCGCGGGTGGGCTATCGCCTCGCGGAAGCGGCTGCTGTGGACGACACCGCGCTCGAGCCGACGGACGCAGCCGGTGCGGATGGCGGCACGCGACCGTCCATCGCCGTCCTGCCTTTCAAGAATCTCAGCGACGACGCGACGCAGGAGTACTTCGCCGACGGCGTCACCGAGGAGGTCATTGCCGCGCTCACCCGGTTCCGATGGTTCTCGGTCACCGGCCGCAACTCCAGCTTCGTGTACAAGGCCAGGGCTGTCGAGCCGAAGGCAGCCGCGCTCGAACTGGGCGTGYGCTACCTGCTGGCGGGCGCCATGCGCAGATCTGGCGACAGGATCCGCATCTCGGCAGAACTCGTCGATGCGTGCGACGGCCGTTGCATCTGGGCCGGGCACCACGATTTCGCCCTCCTGGACATGTTCGAAGTGCAGGACACGATCGCGCAGCAGGTCGCAGGCTCGATCGAGCCCGAACTGCTCAAGAGCGAGGCTGGCCTGGCCGCGCAAAGGCAGCGCTCAGGCAGCGTCACAGGCTGGGATCTCGTCGCGCGGGGCTCGTGGTTCTTTCATCAAGTGACGCGGCCGACGCACCTGCAGGCGCGCGCGTTGTTCCGCCAAGCCCGCCAGCTCGATGCCGGATTGCCGGAAGCGAAGATGTGGCTCGGCCGTGTGAATGCCGGGCTGGTCGCATATGGCTGGAGTGAGGATCCGGCCGCCGACCTCGCCGAAGGCCTGGAGGCCGCCTTGCAGGCGGTGCAGATGGACGAGAAGAGTCCATATGCGCACTATGCACTGGCCATCGTCAGCGTATACATGGAGTCCTTCGCGCTGGCGATCCGGGCCGCCGAGAAGGCGGCCGAGCTCAGCCCGGGCTTCGCGCTCGGCCACCTGGTGCTCGGCATGGCGCGCCTGTTTTCAGGAGATGCCGGCAAGGCGGTCGAGTCGCTGGAGTGCGGACTCCATCTGAACCGATACGATCCGCAGAACTTCATCTGGTACAACGTCCTGGCCCTGGCCTACCTTTTCAGCGGCGACGCCGGCGAGGCACTGCAACGCGCAACAGCCTCGCTGAAAGTGCGGCCCACATGGCGTTCCGCCATGGAGACAGCCGCCGGCTGCTGCACAGCCTTGGGCCGCACCGATGCGGCGCGCCAATGGATGGAACAGATGACGAAGCTGCCCAGGGCCTCCGGGGACGCCCTGCAGCCCTTGTGGCGATCCAATCCCCGCTGGGCCTGCAAGCTGCAGTCGCTGCTGGATACAACGCCTTGCGAGGCGCATTCCGGAGTCCTTGCGACGAATGGACAGGCGGAGCGCGAACGGGCGCAGGGCAAGCGCACGTCCTGATCGGCGGACCGGGCCGTTCGCATCCCCCTGGCCAAGGGTGTGGAGCTGGGCAAGGGGTCCAAGATGGTGGCAGCGCTGCGGACGGAGACAAGAAGACCATCACCGTGCGATTCACGCTGAAGTGATCTGCAGCGCGTGGCGACGCCCTCCAACACGCACAGCTTTGCTCTCGGCGGCAAGGGAAACTCCTCGCGGGAGTGTCAGAGGAACACGGCGCGCCCGACACGTGGTTTTGCGCCGCAATGCCGCCTATTCCCTCTGAATCCTGCTTGGTAGGAGGACGGGAGGACGGGCATCGAACGCTGGACAACTTGCGCAGAAGTAATACCATAGCATTACATGCAAAATTTTCCCATTTTCACCGTGGGAGCGATGGGCGTCTGTCGCTATCGCCGCGCGCGGGGCAGTGAACGCTATGCCTAGCCGCGCCAAAGATCCAATCGAAACCGAAAATGCGCGTAAGGCGTGGCTTGCCGCTGTCCAGGTCAGGAATGCGATACAGGACCGAATCGTTCTCGACTTCAGAAAGCAGATCCAGGGTACAGAGCCTGGGCCTGCCGAGGCCGATCTGCTGCTATTCGCGAGGGCTGCGGTTGCGGAGCAGAGATTGCAGTGCCGTCTCGCTCATCGAAAGCACTTTGCGCGAGTGGTCCGGAGCAAAAAGGCAACCAGCTCCCTGCGGTCCTCGGCGAGGCAACCGAGATGAGGGCGGCCCAGTTCCTTCCATGAGGCAAAGAAAACGTGACACAAAGGAGCTGCTAGCGATACCTGAAGAGGTAAGCGCTCCCGACTCCCCGGTCGTCGTAGTTCTTTCGCGTGCGGCCTGTCAAGTTCTGGCCGAGCGCACCGGCGTGCTCGCGCCGGGGGCGACGCTATCGGACGAGCTCATGGCATTTGCCGAGGCAGATGCGAAGATGGCCGGGCACGGCGGCTTTGGGGAAGGTGGCACAGGGTAGGGGCACCTGCCTAAGACCCTTCCGCGAGCAGTCAAGCTCACCATCCCGGCCAGGAGCGGTTGTTGAACAGGGTCCGCTTCGGAGACGCCCGCTCGCACGTCACAGTGAAAATGGGGATCGGGTTTCATCGGCGCCGCCACAGGTGTACGCTGAGTCCGGCTCGGAAACAACGGCCAACGGAGGAACCCATGGACTCGCCGTACTTCTTTCGACTTGGGGATGCCATACGTGGTATCGCGACGGACCCGGCAACCGCTGCCGATCCCATCAAGCGAACGTTCTTGTGTGATGGTGAGCATCTCTCATGCAACGTCAACGTTCTCGAAGAAAGCAAGGACGTCATCCATATCCAGCCGGACCACGACGAGCTCGTGCTTGTCCTGGAAGGCGAGTGCGCGTTCCGGGTAGGCGACGAGATCAGAAGAGTCACGGCCGGGGACCTCATGTTCATCCCTCGCGATACGGTGCATGGCCCCGTTGTCGACAATGGACGTGTTGCACTTCTGTCGGTTTTCGCTCCCTTCTTTGATCGAACGAAGAAGAACATCCGCTGGTCGCGCGATGCGTTCGCATAGCAATTGCGGCGGCCACGACGCGTTCGAAGCGGACGCGATCGGACCGGCGGCGAAAGCCGGCCCACTATGCGAAAAGCGCCCTGCCGGCGATCAGGCCAGCGATGTGCGCGGCGTCCTCCCCGACACCGGATACCAGCGATGACTTGAGCTTGTGCATGAAGTGCAGGCCCACGAAGTACAAGCCCGGCACGGAGGTGGCCCCGCGATACTGCAGCGGCCGGCCACCGGCGTCGAAGATGGGGAACTCGATCCAGCCGAAATCGAGTTCGTAGCCCGTGGCCCAGATCACCGCGGCGATCCCGTCCGCCTCGATGTCCAAGTCCTCGCGACCCGTCAGCGCGCGCACCGCACGCTCGACCGCGGGCTCGCGTGGCGCCAGCCCGTCGCGCTCGCGGGCCAGCGCGTCGCACGCGGCGATGAATTCCAAGTAGGCTGCGTCCGCTTCCTGGAGGCGGCATTCGAGGTCAGGCGCGAAGGCGATCCGGCCGCCCGCAACTCCCGCGATCCGGCCGAGCAGGCACACGCCTCGTGCTGCGGACTGTCGCAGGTCGACGTCGTAGCCGCCGCGCACGCCCGTCATGAGCGGGGTGGTGCGGCGGCGTTCAGGYGGCGTCGTGTCGACCGTCTGGTCCCATTCACCGAGCTCGCGTCGCCACCAAAACACGTCGCGGCCGCGATAGCGGCGCGGGACACGCCGATGATGTCCGACCGACAGGAAGACCCGCCGCCCGCTTTCCATCAGCTCGTCGGCGATCTGGCAGCCCGATGCCCCGGAACCGACGACCAACACGGCGCCTTCGGGCAAGGCGGTGGGGTTGCGGTACTCGGATGCATGCAGTTGCAGCAAGCGCGCCGGCAAGTCGCGATGGATATGAGGCAGCCGCGAGAGCTGGTACGGTCCGGTGGCCACGACGACGTTGGTCGCCAGGAGCGGCCCCTCCGACGTGTCCAGTTCGAAGCCTGAGGAATGCGCCCGCAACGCGGAGACCTCAACGCCCAGCCGGACGGGCGCGGCAACGAAAGAGCAATACGACTCGATGAATCGCACTACCTCGTCCTTGTGCGCGAAGCCCTCGGGTAGGTCCGTCGCGTACGTCAGGCCGGGCAGCGCAATCGTCCAGTTTGGGAACTGGAACATCAAAGAATCCCAGCGTTGGGAACGCCAGCGTTCGGCGATACGCCCTCGCTCGAACACGACGTGCTCGCGGCCGAGGCAGCTCAGGTGACGGCTCATCGCTAAGCCGGCCTGCCCGCCCCCGATGATTGCGGTGTACACCTTTTCCATCGCCGCGCTCCTTTGCCAACCGGTATAGCGCGATCGCGGTGCGGCGGCAATCGGTTACGCAGGAGCGCGCTGGTGAACCAAGAGGGGCTGGACGAGTCTTCCTAGGCGCCGCGACCGCCACAGGAAAGCCACCCCTTGCAAAGTTGATGCGACCAGCCTACGGCCGCCAGAGTTGTTGCCCTACCTATCAGCCGGCACCCCAGAGCAGGCTACCGCAAAAGCTGCCGCTCAGTGGCGCCAGCAGTCGGCCAGGAGCCGCCAGTCGCGACTAGCGGCTCTCGGGTAGGGCGACGAGCGAATTGATCAGCATCCCGGAATCCGTCATCATTGACGGCACACGATCGGTGCAGAGGGAAAGCCATGAAGATCGAGCGCATTGAGATCCACCTCATCCGCGTGCCCTTCGACATGGGTGCGGCGCCAAAGGCCTTTGCCGGCATGAACTGGACGTCCGTGGACTCGCTGTTTGTGCGCGTGTGCACCGATGCCGGCGTCGAGGGCTGGGGCGAAGGTTGGGGGCACGTCGCCTGTCCGACCACGGGTTCAGCGCTGGCTGAGCCTGGTCGGACCCGCGTTCATCGGAAGCGAGGTTTCCGACCGGTCCGAGTTGATGGCCGAGATGGCGCACCGCTTTCACATTCATGGACGCAGCGGCCCGGTCGTCTATGCGCTGTCGGCCATCGAGATCGCGTTGTGGGACATCGCCGGCAACAAGCTGCACGAAGTCCGGCTGGAGACCGTACGCGCTGCGCGTGCCGCCTGCGGCGAGTCCGTGTGGATGGCCCTGGACACCAACTGCCCTTGGAGCGTATCGCAGTCGATCGACAACGCACGAGCACTTGAAGCCTCGCGGCTGGCTTGGCTGGAAGAGCCGGTGTGGCCGCCGGAGGACTTCCATGGTTTGGCTCGCGTGCGCGCAGCGGCCTCCACGCCGATCGCCGCGGGCGAAAACGTCGCCGGCATCCACGAGATGGAGTCCATGCTGCGCGCGGGCGCGGTCGATATCTGCCAGCCGAGCGTCATCAAGTTCGGCGGCATCGAAGCGGTGGCTCAGGCCGTGACCCTGGCACGCGCGCACGGCGTCGACTACGTACCGCACTGCTTCTATTTCGGCCCCGGCTTTCTGGCATCGCTGCACTTGGCTGCAGCGTACGCACCGGAGGTGCCGTTTGAACTCTTCTTCGGCGACCTGCAGGCCAGCCCCTACCACGACGCGGTGCGGGCTCGCATCGGCCGGCTGGCCGTGCCAACGGAACCGGGGCTCGGAATCGAGCCGGACCTGGCGGTGATCGATCGCTGTCGTCTGGGCGCGCCGATCGTGATCGGGCGCTGACCCGATCGGCATTCAGGTCATYCAGTCACAGGGTTCGTCGACTACCGCTGGAGTCAAAGCGCGCGGCAGAGACGAGTCACCGGGGAGGCGCAGGCAGCGAGGCCTGCTGCTCGGGCGATCCAGTCACAGTGGCCAGTTCGTGAATCCATGGCAGCGCGGAGTGCTGCCAGATCTTGTGCGAACGGTCTCAGCTGAGCCCGTTGCTGCACGCAGCCCAGGCGGATGTTGACAGAGGTGGGGCTTTCCAGGGCCGTGGCGTAGACGGGCGTGCCGCACTCCGGGGCAGAACACCTGAGCGCGGCGATTGCCGCTTTGAGCGACCTTGACATAGCTCTTGGTCTTGCCATGTACGGCGAACTCTTCGATGGACGCCAGGACACCGATACGAAATGCCGAACCCGACAGGATCTGGCAGGGTCCTGTCGCAATAGCAATGAACCGGTGCTGGTACGCTGGGGGGTTAGATGATGACGGGACAAAAAAAGGTGATTGAAGCGCTGCGAAAGGTGATCAAGCGGATGCATTGCCCGCTTGAGGTGATGCTGATCTGCGTGCGGTGGTATGCGGCCTACTCTTTGAGCTTTCGTCATATCGAGGAGATGATGGCCGAGCGCGGCGTGCTCGTTTTTCGAGCAG
>NZ_JBFUIU010000272.1:0-11126 GCF_056401695.1 Variovorax sp. P4_D9 | reverse complement strand
GCTCGAACTGCGCAACCTGGTGCAGGTCGCCGAGTTGATCGTGCGCTCGGCTCAGGCGCGGCGCGAAAGCCGCGGCCTTCATTTCAGCCGCGACTATCCGGCGCTCGCCGCGCCCGCGGCACCGACCATCCTCGTGCCGCCCGTGGGCTGACACGGCGCCGTTCATCCTTTTTCATCGAGAGAAAGAGCTTTCACCATGTTCCGCACCCTGCTCAAGTCCAAGATCCACCGTGTCGCCGTCACCGACTGCGAGTTGCACTACGAAGGCTCSTGCGCCATCGACGAAGACCTGCTCGACGSCGCCGGCMTGGCCGAGAACGARCAGRTCCACMTCTGGAACATCAACAACGGCGAGCGCTTCGTGACCTATGCGATCCGSGGCGAGCGCGGMACCGGCATCATCTCGGTCAACGGCTCGGCCGCGCGMCGGGCCGCRGTSGGCGACCTGATCATCATCGCGGCCTTCGGCCTGGTGGCCGAGGAGCAGGTGGCGGCGCACCGGCCGAAGCTGGTCTTCGTCGACGATGTCAACCGCATCAAGGAAGAACGCGCCCACATCCCCGTGCAGGCCGCCTCGGGCGAAGCCGTCGCGGCCTGATGCCGAGCGCAGCGAGCCTCGCCATGTCATCGCTTTCCGCCGCCGCCGATGCGGCCACCCCCTACGGCACCCTGCCCCCGGCCGCGCCGCCAGCGGCACGCAAGCCGCTGAGCCTGCCGCGCCTGGCCGACATGCGTACGCGCGGCGAGAAGATCGTCATGCTGACCGCCTACGACGCCACCTTCGCGGCCGTCGCCGATGCCGCGGGCGTCGAATGCCTCCTGGTGGGCGACTCGCTGGGCATGGTCTGCCAGGGCCTGTCGAGCACCGTGGGCGTCTCGCTGGCCAGCATGCGCCATCACACCGAAAGCGTGGCGCGCGGACTGCGCCGCGTTCAGGGCACGGCCTGGCTGATCGCCGACCTGCCCTTCGGCAGCTACCACGCATCGCGCGAACAGGCCCTGGGCAGCGCGGTTGAACTGATGCAGGCCGGCGCGCACATGGTCAAGCTCGAAGGCGGCGGCTGGACCGCCGACACGGTGCGTTTCCTGGTCGAGCGCGGCATCCCAGTCTGCGCCCATCTCGGCCTGACGCCGCAGACCGTGCACGCGCTGGGCGGCTACCGCGTTCAGGGCAAGGGCAGCGAGGCCGCAGCGCTGCTCAAGCAGCAGGCCCATGCACTGCAGGATGCGGGCGCTGCGATGCTGGTGCTCGAGATGGTGCCGGCCGCGCTGGCGACCGAACTCACGAACGAACTGCGCCATTGCGCCACCATCGGCATCGGTGCCGGCCGCGGCACCGCGGGCCAGGTGCTGGTGCTGCACGACATGCTGGGCGTCGGCCTCGGCAAGATGCCGAAGTTCGTTCGCAACTTCATGGCCGATGCGCCCGGCATCGCGCAAGCCATGCAAGCCTATGTGCGCGCCGTCAAGGACGGCAGCTTCCCCGACGATCAACTCCACGCCTGGTAGGCGCATCGACCATGCACATCGCCCGCACTATCCCCGAACTGCGCGAGCACCTGGGCCGCTTCCGGCGCCCCGCCTTCGTGCCCACCATGGGCAACCTGCACGACGGCCACCTGGCCCTGGTGCGGCAGGCCAGGCCGCTCGGCGACGTCACCGTGGCCAGCATCTTCGTGAACCGGCTGCAGTTCCTGCCGCACGAGGATTTCGACACCTACCCGCGCACCTGGGACAGCGACTGTGAGAAGCTGCGCGCGGCCGGTTGCGATGTGCTGTTCGCGCCCGACGAGCGCGCCCTTTACCCCGAGCCCCAGACCTGCAAGGTGCATCCGGACGGCGCGCTGGCCGACATCCTCGAAGGCCACTTCCGGCCCGGCTTCTTCATCGGCGTCTGCACGGTCGTGATGAAGCTCTTCGCCTGCGTGCAGCCGAGCGTGGCCGTGTTCGGCAAGAAGGACTACCAGCAGCTGATGGTGATCCGCCACATGGTGCGGCAGTTCGCGCTGCCGATCGAGGTCGTGGGCGGCGAGACCCGGCGCGCGGACGACGGCCTGGCGTTGTCGTCGCGCAACGGCTACCTGAACGAGACCGAGCGCGCGGAGGCCGTGCAGCTGTCGCGCGCGCTGCAGGCCATGGCCGAGGCGGTGCGCGCGGGAGAACGCGACTTCGGCGCCATCGAGGCGCGTGCGATGCAGGCGCTCGTCACGCGCGGCTGGCAGCCCGACTACCTGGTGCTGCGCCGCCGCTCCGACCTGCAGGCACCGACCGACGGAGAGCCGCTGGTCGCGCTGGCGGCAGCGAGGCTGGGAAGCACGCGCCTGATCGACAACCTCGAGATCGCCATCGCGCCCTGATCGGAAAAATCGGAAGACTCAACAGGCGTTTTCCCTGCGATTTGCGGCGTGACCTCCCGAGCTTGGGATGTAGATTGGTTCGCTCCAGTTTTCATCCCCCTCGACAGTGAGCATCCACGGGGACGTCGCCATTCCCTTTGCACATCCGGTCTATGTTCGCATTGTCCTCAACTGCCTGAAGAGTCGCGGCGTGCGGCCGTCCGACGTTCATTCGAATGCCGGCCTGATATGAGTTGGCAAGACATCTGCGATGGGCAGCGCATGGTCGACTTCTCGGTCTTTCGCCGCTTCGTCTCCCATGCCATCAAGTGCAGCGATGAGCCTGCGCTGGCCCTGATGGCCGGGGTCCATGCTGCAGCCGTACCACAGCCGGTCGGCATTGCGGCCGTGACCAGCGCAAGCCTCGGGCAGGAGCTGCAGTTCGTGAGCCGGCACGCCAAGCTGATCTTCAGGGGCATGGAATTCCAGGTCGACACCGGTCCTCGATGGAGCACCCTCCAGGTCAAGCCGATGCGCCCGCTGGTCGAGACGCACGTCTTCGTCATGCAGTCGCTGCTGGCGCGTACTGCCGCCTGGTCGAAGCGATCCTGGGCCGTCCAGGAGGCGCTGGACCACGCACGCAACAACCTGGCCGGTCCGCTCGGCGTCGAGGAACTGGCCGAGGTGGCGCACCTGAGCCCGCGCCAGCTCAGCCGGGTGTTCACCGCCGAGACGGGACAGTCGCCGGCCAAGGCCATCGAAGGCCTGCGGCTGGAGCGGCCCGGCTGATGATCGAGCAAAGCCGGCACCCGCTGGAGGTGGTCGCCAGGGAAACAGGCTTCCGCGACCGCCGCCACCTGCGCGAAGTTTTCATGCGCGGGTTCGGCGTGCCGCCCCAGGTGCTCAGGCGCGATGCGCGTGGCGCTGCCTAGAACCGGCCATTGCCACACCCTGGCAATCTCAAAACTGTGTACTTAAGCGTGCAATTGTTCCTTGGCTTCAAAGACCAGGATGGACACAATCTATGACATGCCAAGTCCTTCGACCGACACCCAAAGCTTCAGCAGCTTCGCGTCCTTGAATCGCGCGGATCAGACGCACCAGCCCGAACAGTTGTCCTCTTCGAGGGAACGAATGACCGGGTTCGTCATCGCCGGCATCATCGTGGTCCTGGCGATTTGCCTGGCCATCGGAACCTTCTAGAAGCTTCCAGCGTCCCCATTCCTTTCGGGCCTCACCGTCGATTGGTGCGGGCATCGAGCTTGGCGTCGCGGTATTCGGCCGGTTCGGTGCTCCGATAGTCACGCGCCGGAATCCTCCTCTCGTCCTCCCTCGGAAAGCGCGCGCGGATATCGCCGCGCCCAGCAGCCGCGGGTGGTGCCGCCTTCGCGTCAACGAATCGCGTGCGTGATGATTGCGAGAATATGTGAACTTTTTCATCACATAGGTCTGGATCGATTGCCTTGTTGTAGTCATAATTTGTTACATGACAGAAGGCAACACAACCCGCGGATGGTGGAACAACGACGTCGATCCGAGTGAGCGAATGGCCCTGGCCGAAGCTCACCGTGAACGCGAGCGAGCGCAGCACGCCGCCGGTTGGCGACGCAACATCTTGCTCGGCCTCCTGCTCGTGGCCGTGCCGATCCTGATTCGCGTGTTGAGCTTCGGATGACGGCTGATTTCTATCCAGCGCCGGTGCCCCTGGGCATCGCCCAGCTGCGCGAGATTGCCCTGGAGTTCCGTCTGCGCGCGCTGCGCGGCCAACCGAACGCAGATGCCATCGCCGACGCGCTGGATGACTTGATTCGGGCGCGGCAGGCCGCGCTGACCCGGAAGATTCGCGAAAGCGAGCGAAGAGACTTCTTCTCGATCAGATGACGAGGCGGCGTCACGGCTGATATGGCTGATATGGCTGATATGGCTAGGGACGGCCTCCCGCCGGATGGCCGAGCATGTCGACGAGCAGGCACTTCAAGGCACTCGCCTCGGCCGCGGTGTCGAACAGGGGTTCGCGCTCGGCACACTGCCCCTTCAGGCGAGACAGGAATGACGGGTCTTCATGCGCACGCCGCATCAGCCCCGCCAGGGCCGACGCATCGCCGACCTCGAAATAGCCGTCGTAGCGCCCCAACAAGCCGACGTTGCCGTCGATACGGCTCGCCAGCACCGGGACCTGCGCCCGCACCGCCTCAATGACCACGTTGGCGCCGCCCTCGAGCCGGCTCATGTGCACCAGCGCCCGCGCGCACGCCATCCATTGCCGCGCCACGGATTGCGGCAGGCCGCCAAGCCAACGGTAGTCCGGGCATTCCTCCATCGTCTGGCGCGCCTCTGCACCTAGCGCCGCATCCAATGCGTTGCCGATATGAACGATTCGAATGCCCTTGCCCCGCAGATGCCGCGCCGCCCGCATCAGGGTCAGCGGGTCCTTTTCGCTGCGCAAGTGCCCCACGGCAACAAAGTCGCAAGGGTATGCAGCAGCTTCGACGCACGACACCCGAGGCGCCGACTGGACAATCACGCGCGCCTTCGCCTGGGCGGCCGGGGACAAGCTGCGGATGGCCTCCTGCTGCAGAACCACGATGTGACTAGCACACTGCAGCGAATGCTGCGCTGCCGCATCCGACGCCAGGTTTCCGTACAAGTCCGTGCCGGTCAGCACGAGCGCCAGGGGCCGCTTCGGATAGGCTTTTCGGAATCGCGCAATGGAGTCGGCCGAGCGACGCGCGTGCAGGGCCACCATGGCCATCGCGTCGTCGCCGTCCCATTGCTGCAGGATGATGGTCGGCGCCTGCGCCGACAGGAACTCCCGCCATCGCGCGGCCGTATGCCAATTCCCGTTGTTGCTTGATTCGAGCGCGGGCGACACGATGACGACAGGAGGCGCGTTCATGCCAGCCATGGTGCCACGACCCGCAATGGAAGCGAAGGATGCTCGCCGACTGGGCGGCGAAGCGCTGGCTGACGCCATGCGGGACAGTCGCCGCCGCACGCTCTTGCTCGTCGACGACCTGTCGGATGCGCAGTGGCAGGTTCCCCATCAGAACGGCATCAACCCGATCGCCTGGGAGCTGGCGCACCTGGCCTGGTTCGGCGAGTTCTGGATTCTTCGAGGCCCTCACCATGCAGGTGAAGACGGGTTGATCCGGGCGGCGTTGCCGGCTGCGATCGCCGGCCCCGACGCCCTCTTCGACTCGGCCCGGCTCGCGCATGCCCTGCGCTGGCAAGCGCCCTTGCCTTCGCGCCAGGCGCTGGCCGACCTGCTGGCCGCTCAGCTGGAGGCTTGCCTTCAGGCGTTGCCGGATGGCGACAGCGATGACGCGCATTACTTCCATCGCCTGGCCCTGTTCCATGAGGACATGCACGGCGAAGCCCTCATCTGGATGCGCTCGGCGCTTTCCTATCCAGCACCCGCGGGCTCGGGGCTGGCACCGCTTCCACACGGGAGCCCGTTCAGCGTCCCAGGTGGAAGCGTTCGCATCGGGTGGCCTCCAGGTCGGCGCGGCTTCGCGTTCGACAACGAAGGGCCGAGCCGCATCGAGCAGCTCGAACCCTTCGACATCGACGCGCGGCCGGTGACGGCAGGCGAGTTTCTATCCTTCGTCGAGGCCGGCGGATACAACGAGCCCGCGTATTGGCCTGGCATGGCGGGCAGTTGGCGGTCCACGGCGGCCCGGGAACACCCCGAACGTTGGCGACTGCGCGAGACCGCCGCAGGCAAGGAGTGGCAGGTGATATGGTTCGACCGCTGGCTCCCCCTGGACCCCCAACTGCCGGTCATCCACGTCAATGCCTTCGAAGCCGAAGCCTATTGCGCGTGGACGGGCCGGAGACTGCCGCGTGCGGCGGAGTGGGAGCATGCCGCGGCTGTGCTCGACATGGCGTTCCACTGGGGCGCCAGCGTCTGGGAGTGGACCAGCGACGCCTTCCAACCGTACCCTGGTTTCAAGGCCGGTCCGTACAAGGACTACTCCCAGCCCTGGTTCGGAGACCACCGCGAGTTGCGTGGTGGCGCTTTTGCGACGCACGCGCGGATGCACGACCTGCGCTACCGCAACTTCTTCATGCCGCAACGGACAGACATCTTCGCAGGGTTCCGAACGGCTTCGTGAGCGCAGCATTACCTTGGAGGCAAGCTCGCCGCAAGAGGCTCAGAGGTTCACCAGATAGCGGGGCAGCAAGAGGGCAGCGCTCTGCATGAGCTCGAACTCCTCGTCCGCAAGCTGCACGCTCCGCATGTCGAAATGAGAAAGCGTGCCCCAGAGTTCCCCGGTGCTGTCGTCGAGCACAGGCACACTGTGATACGAGATAACGATTCCTCGCAAGGGATGCCCGACTAGGCGAGCGTCGGCAACGGAGTTGTCGGTACGGAACGAGCCTTCCTTCACGACGTACTGGCAGAAGCTGCGCGTAAAGGGGACCACGGCCAGGAAGTCAGGCCGCATCCGGCCGGCCTTGTCGTGAAGAAATACGTTGTGAAGAATCGGCCCGGCAAATCGATAGATCGCGGAGAACCGGTGCGGGACGCCCTCGTTGAGGTACGCCAAGGCCGCGGCGGGTCCACTTGCCGCCAATACCGCGGAGACAGCATCAGGAGTTCGGACGCAATCCATGCGCCATGCTAGCAAGGCTCAATCAAGTGCGCTTGATTTTTCCTGCTCGACCCCAGCGCTTGCGTGGATTGCGTCACGTCGTTTGTCCCTCCTCGGGAGGTTGATCTGAGTCGCATGCAGTGATGCGGGATTGATGAGGATCGGCAACTAGACTCGTTCACTTACAACCCTTACGAGCCGCTGGGCCACAGCAAATGGCGGCGATATCGGGCCTCGAAGGCGACGACAATTCGCCCATGAAAAAGCAGATCTCGGCACTGTTCCTGGCGGTCGCGGCGCTCGGGGGTGAGACTCAAGTATCGTAGTCGCAGGACGTGTGCGATTCGATGAGGCGATCTGACGCACTCTGAGTCTCCGCGGGACTGCGCGATAGCAGGCTGCGCTGGGCTTCGCCGGCAAGCGCGCGCAGGTGCTCCTGCGGGGTCTTCACGTCGGCCCAGCAATCCATCGGACCGCCCGGCACGCTACGCAATGCAGCCTGAGCATCGCGACAGCAATTCGCGCGAAGCCCGCGATATGGCCAGGCGCATCGAGAACCTTGCAAACAACTTCGCGTCCGGCCTGCTCATGCCAAGCTCCAGCCTCGACAGACTTATCGATGCGCGCTCGATCGGCGACATCCCTCAACCTCTTGGGGTCGCGGAGCGACTCCAAGTCTCGCCCACGGCCCTTGCGTGGCGCCTGTTCAATGCGAAGCCCATCGATGCAGAGATTCGTGAACGGCTATGCGGGGAAACGTCGCGCACAAGCAATGCGCCAAAGCCGAAGCGGTTTTCAGCCGCTTCGTCGACTTGGTCCATGCGGGCATCGACCGGGGACATGTTTCCGCCCGCCGGGTCGCCAAGGCGCTCGACCTGACCCTGGTTGATCTTGCTGGTTTGTTCGAAGAACACAGCCAGCCATCGCCGTTCGCTCTATACGCACACATGATGGCAAGACAGCGGGTCTTGGTTGCCACCTGCATCATCATCGAGGCGTTCCGTACAAACTGCTCGTCTGCCATTTGCAATCGATTCGATGTTGAGACGGTCGAGAAGTGCATCGAAGATGCATGCACTGGCGACTCCCCTCAATCCGAATCGAATGCCGATCGATCGGAAAGCATTGGTGAATGGGCTGGCCGCACGCCACAATGTCGACGATGAGCACATGGCCATGCTCCCCCTGGATCACGAAGCGTTGCTGGGTTTGGACGCGGGCGAATTGCATCTCATGGCCTGGCTCTACGGCAACAGACCAGTCTCGGTCGCGCTACTAATTTCGACGACGGACAAGGCGGCCCTCAAGGCCACGCATACGCTGGGGCTGCTTGACCTGCTTGACCTGCTTGACCAGACTCAATCCCTTGAAGAAATGAAGAAATGAAGAAATGGGAAAGACTGCCGGGGTTGGGCAAGCACAACTGCGCCAACTCGCGGCGCACTTCGGCGAAGGCTGGCTCTCACGCGTTCGAACCCAGCTTCGCCTGAACACATGGTCCTGAGACCCAGCGAATTCATCGACAGCCGCCCGTGATCCTTAGATCAGTCGCCTCAATTCTTCACTGGACCTCATCGAGCATCCCGTATGGCTTGCCACACCTTCATCGGTGTCGCCGGCATGTCGACGTGGGTGACGCCCACCGCCTGCAGCGCGTTGCACACCGCGTTGATGGTGGCCGAGAGCGCGCCTACGGTTCCGGCCTCGCCGACTCCCTTGACACCCAAAGGGTTCAGGGCCGTCGGCGTTTCCAGGTTCATGCTGACGAGCACCGGAAAATCCGCAGCCCTGGGCATTGCATAGTCCATGAAGGAGCCGGTCATGAGCTGACCGTTCGCGTCGTGCCGGATCTCCTCGAAAAGCGCCTGTCCGATACCCTGCGCGACGCCGCCATGGATCTGGCCTTCGACCAGCAGCGGATTGAGGACCCGGCCGACGTCCTCCACGCAGACATAGCCGACCACGCTCACCTCACCGGTTTCGGGATCGATTTCGACCTCGCAGACGTGACAGCCATTGGGAAAAGTGGGCCGCTCCGGCGTGAACTGGGCGGAGCCGGCCAGCATCGATGAAGTCGCATCCTGTCTTGCGCCGCTTTCGACCGCGCGCGCGAGCTCGGCCAGGGTGACGACCAGGTCAGTGCCGGCGACGCGGAATTCGCCGTTCGCGAATTGCAGATCGTGCTCGGAGGCCTCCAGCTCGACCGCAGCGAGCGTCGTGGCCTTCTCGATCAGGTCATCGACGCCACGTATCGCGACGGTCCCGCCCATGATCAAGGCGGACGAGCCGCCATTGCCCTTGCCGTCCTCGATCCGGTCGGTGTCCCCCTGCACATGCTTGACGCTGGACAAGAGCAAGCCCAGGCGCTGCGCGACGACGGTGGCCAGCGCAGTGTCGTGTCCCTGGCCGACCGACATGCTGCCGGCATAGAGCGTGACCGTGCCATCCGGATGGGCGCGCACGATGGCCGCGTCGGTGCCGATACCGCCCGCCATTTCAATTGGCATCGCGATGCCGATCCCCCGCAATCGGCCGCCGCGCTGCAGCGCCTCGTCGCGCCGCGCCGCGAAGCTCGCATACCGGGCCACCTCGAGCGCCTTGTCGAGATTGCGTTCGAACTCCCCGCAGTCGTAGTTGAAGAGGAACGCCGTCTGATAGGGCATGGCTTGGGCCGGGATCAGGTTGCGTCGACGCAGTTCCGCGGGATCGATGCACATCTCGGCGGCGGCGAGGTCGATGATGCGCTCGACCGCATAGGTGGCATCGGGGCGGCCGGCACCGCGGTAGGCCGTCGTCATCTGGGTGTTGGTGAAGACGCCGACGACCTCCCCGGCGATCAGAGGCGTGGTGTAGACCCCGGAGATGCCACCGAAGTTGTTGACTGGCGTGGTCGAGCGCGCCGCCATATAGGCGCCGACGTTGACGTCGAAACGCACATGCAATGCGGTGAACCTGCCGCCGGCATCGAGGCCGAGTTCGCTCGTGACATGGACGTCTCGCGCCTGCTCGTCGCACAGAAAGGCTTCGGAGCGCATCGCGGTCCATCGCACCGGCCGACCGAGGCGCCGGGCGGCCCAGAAGACCAGCATCTCCTCGCGTTGCGGTCCGAACTTCATGCCGAAGGAACCACCGACATCGCCGGCGATCACGCGCAGTTGATTCTTCTCGAGGCGGAACATCCGCGCGATCTCGTCGCGCAGCTGGTGCGGGCTCTGGTGCGACGCGCGCAGCACGGTACGCCCGTCGTCGCCGACATAGCCCAGCGCGGAGCGCGGCTCGAGGGGCATGGCACCGACACGGCTGATGCGCGAGCGCAGACGGGTCACGTGATGCGACGCGCGAAACGCTTCCTCGACTGCGCCCAAGTCTCCGTGCTTCCAGCGGAACGCTATGTTGCCGGGACGGTCGTCCCACAGTTGCGGCGCCCGAGGCTCGACGGCGGCATGCACCTCGGTGACGACGGGTTGCTCCTCGTAGCTGACGCTCACCAGTTCGGCGGCATCTGTCGCCGCCACATCGCTGTCGGCGAGCACCATCGCCACCGGTTCCCCCAGGAAGCGGACGCGATCGCGCACCAGCGGTGGGCGGGGCGTCTCGATGGCGAAGGTGCCGTCGCCTTGCGGGAAGCGGAATGGTGCCGCGCAGTCGGCGAAACCATCGACCGCCCAGTCGGCACCGCTCAGCACTGCGACCACGCCGGGGTGGGCCAGCGCGGCAGCGACGTCGACGGATGCGACGCGTGCGGACGCGTAGGGCGAACGCACGAACACGGCGCGCAATGCGCCGGCGTGCCGGACGTCATCGGCGTATTGGCCTCGCCCGGCGAGCAGCCTGTCGTCCTCGCGCCTTGTCGTCGATTGGCCGAAATGAATCTCGCTCATTCACTGTCCTTCAGGCTTGTTTTTGGGCTCGCCCCCCCACGTTACGCTGGCGCTCAGATCTCAATGATCTGATTGAGCGATTCGCACGCTGCTTCAAGAACGGCGGGCGGCACCTGCTTCCAAGGGTGGGCCTTGGCCCGACGAACTCGCCAATCGAACGACTTGGGCTGATGCGAAAGAACATAGCTCTCCACATCCTTCGGCCCCACGAACCTGATGGCAAACGGGTTGGCGGCGTTGCAGGCGGCCGTCGTCATTGGCAAACCGATCACGATGCTCGTGCGATCGTTGAATGCCTTCGGGGACAGCACCAG
>NZ_JBFUIU010000271.1:0-11206 GCF_056401695.1 Variovorax sp. P4_D9 | reverse complement strand
GGTGTCGTTGCCGGCGCCGCCGGTCAGCGTGTCGGCGCCTGCCCCGCCGACGATGCGATCGGCGCCGGCGAGTCCGTTGATCTCATCGTTGCCACCGCCGCCGCGCAACTGGTCGTTCGACGTCGAGCCCGTGATCGTGTCGGCGAATGCCGTGCCGATGACGCCCTCGAAGTTCTTGTAGTTGTCGATGCCAAGGCCTGCAGCACTGGCATTGAAGATCGTCGCGCTGCTGCCTTGCGTCAGCATGAACGTGATCCCGGCCGTACCGTCCGAGAAGTCGAGCAGGTCTGCGGTGCCGCCTGCGCCGTCCAGCGTGTCGTTGCTGGCGCCGCCGCGGATGATGTCGTTGGATGTGCTGCCGATGAGGGTGTCTGCCAAACCCGTGCCGATCACGCCTTCGATGTTCTGATACCTGTCATTCTTGCCGAGCCCGGCGGTATCGTCGGCAATGCTGGTCAGTGCCGCACTTTGGACCAGCGTGAAGTTGGCCGCCACGGTCCCGTCCGAGAAGTCGAGCAGATCCTCGGTGCCGTCGCCGCCGTCCATCGAGTCGTTGTTGCCGATGCCGCCTCGCAGGACGTCGTTGCCGGCGCCGCCCGTCAGCGTGTCGTTGCCGTCGCCGCCAATCAGGAGGTCATTGCCGCCAGAGCCGATCAGCGTGTCGGCCCCGTTGCCGCTCCCTCCGACGAAGACGTCGCCGGCCGCACCGCCCGTCAGGTTGTCGGCGCCGCCGCGGCCATCGATGAAGGAGGCTTGATAGGTGCCGGTCGAGCTGAGGTTGATGGTATCGGCGCCGTTGCCGCTGGACAAGGCTCTGATGTCTATCGTCGCCGTTGCGGTCGAGGTGCCCCCGGCGCCGTCCGACACGGTGTACTGGAAGCTGCCGGCCGTGGCTCCCGCTGTGCTGCCGCTGGTGAAGCTGATCGTGCCGTTGGCAGCGTCCAGGGTCAGGCCGGAAATTCCGACCGCGCTGCCGACGCTAGTGATCGACAAGGCAAGGCCGTCGATGTCGGTATCGTTGCCGAGCAGTGAGTTCACGGAGAGCGTGACGAGTGTGCTGTCTGACACGATGATCCTGTCGGCCACCGCGACCGGGTCGTCGTTCACGGCGCTGACGGTGATGCTCGCCGTGTCGGTCGCGTTCGAGAACGCGGAGCTGCCTCCATGCATCACGGTACTCACAGTGGTGCCCGCCGTGCCGCTCGTCTGATCCCAGGCGCGGAAGGTGATGCCTTCGCTGACCGTCCCGTTGAAGTTCGAGCTGCCCTGGAAGTAGACACGCGTGTTCGCGTCCGCAGCCAGCAGCAGCGCGGATGCGTCCGACACCGCACCCACCGTCGCCCAGCTTGCGCCGCCATTGGTTGAGTACCACCAGCTTCCGTGGGTCTCATTCACGCCGGTCAGAGCGATGCCGGTGAAGGCGCCGCTGTCCGCATCAGTCACGTTGTCGAGGCCGCCGGCCGGCGGGTTCATATTCACGAGGTTCGACACTAGCGTCCCGACAGCCCCGGCCGGTGCGCCGGCATCCTCGTTGACCGATCCCAGGACCGGCGTTGGGGCAGCACTCAGGACGGGTGCATCGTTGGTGCCGGTGATGGTCACGGTCACCAACTGGTTGGCCGTGCCGTCGAGCGACACCGCGGTGAAGCTGTCGGTGAGCGACTGGCCTGCGCCCAGTTGCTGGATCGCCGCCTGGCTGTTGCTGGCGGTGTAGCTCCAGCTGCCATCGGCCGCCAGCGTGAAGCTGCCGTAGCCATTGCTGCCGGCGGTTCCCGCCTGGGCCGCGAAGCTGGACTGGCCCGCATCGACATCGGCAATCGTCAGCGCACCGCTGGTCGCGATGTTGCCAGCGACCACCGCCACGTCTTCTTGCACCGCACCGCTGGCCGCGCCAGCGATCACCGGCACATCGTTGGTGCCGGTGATGGTCACGGTCACCAACTGGTTGGCCGTGCCGTCGAGCGACACCGCGGTGAAGCTGTCGGTGAGCGACTGGCCTGCGCCCAGTTGCTGGATCGCCGCCTGGCTGTTGCTGGCGGTGTAGCTCCAGCTGCCATCGGCCGCCAGCGTGAAGCTGCCGAAGCCATTGTTGCCGGCGGTGCCCGCCTGGGCCGCGAAGCTGGACTGGCCCGCATCGACATCGGCAATCGTCAGCGCACCGCTGGTCGCGATGTTGCCAGCGACCACCGCCACGTCTTCTTGCACCGCACCGCTGGCCGCGCCAGCGATCACCGGCACAACATTGGCGCCGGCATGGGTCGGACTGCGTTCGACGCCGTCAACAAGAATTCTCAAAGTCTCAGTCATTTGGACCGTCAGCGTGGACGACCCAAAGGTAAATACGAAATCGCTCGCCGAACCGTTGGAAACCTCCCCTGTCCTTGCGTTCGTCACGGCGGCGAGATGGGCCATATAGGCGGTAATCTGTGTCTGGATGGCGGACTCCAGCCACTGCGCTCCGGTGAGCTGAAGTTCAAGCGTATCGATGCCCGATCCGCCCGTGTAGACGTCCTTGGTACCCGCGGCGCTGTTTTCCGTGACGTTGTAGACGAGGGTGTCGGCGCCGGAACCGCCATTCAGTTGGTCGCTGCCACTTCCGCCATTCAGAACGTCGTTCCCTGCGCCGCCATTCAAGGAATCGCTTCCGGCGCCCCCATTGACGACATCGTTGCCATTGCCGCTGTTGATGACGTCATTGCCGCCCGTGCCGCCGATGATGTCGTTGTCGTTGGATCCGGTGATGGTAGGCATTGATTTCCTTAATGTTGGAGTGAGCGCCTGCTCGTTTCGGGTGACCGGGATCTGGGCTTGCGAGGCAACTGTTACTTGCTCATGGGATCGGTTCCCTCGCAGAGAGCCCGAAATGGGGTGGTCATGTAACCATTTATAACTAAATGTACAACGAAAGGTCAATACGCGGAAACTTCCGTGGCGACGCGGAAAGCGTGACTTTTCTCTCATAGGCGCGACCGGAGGAGGCGAACGGCTGAGTCGGCGGGTTTGCCGGTGTGCAAGCGGGGGCGGGGAACGACATCGACGAGCCCGCGGGGCCGCGCCACGGGAAATCCCTCCCCATTCGGCCCTTGAATTGTCGAAAAATCTCAAGATAATGCGCATTAGCAATCTGCTAATACGCATAATCAACACCATTCGCAATTCATGGCCTCCCACCGTCGCGTCACCCAGCTCGACATCGCCAAGCTCGCCGGCGTGAGTCAGGCGACCGTGTCGCTGGTGCTCAACGGCGCCAAGAACGCGCTGGCGCGCATTCCGCAGGAAACCCGCGAGCGGGTGCAAAAGCTCATCCGCGAGACCGGCTACGTGCCCGACCCGATCGCCCGGCGCATGGCCAAGGGCTCGAACCGGATCCTCGGCGTGTTCACCTACGAGCCGGCCTTCCCGAGTGCGCAGGCCGACTTCTTCCTGCCCTTCCTTTTCGGCATCGAGGAAGAAGCGCAGGCGTGCGGCTACGACCTGCTGCTGCTCACCGGCGCCGGCCAGGGCGCGCAGCGAAAGATCTTTGCCGAGGAGAGCCGGCTGCGCATCGCCGACGGCTGCATCGTGCTGGGCCGCGCCTTCGACCGCGACGAACTGCAGCGGCTGGTGGCGGGCGACTATCCCTTCGTGGCTATCGGCCGGCGCGAGGACGCGGGCGCGCCCGTGCCCTTCGTCGGCGCCGACTACGCCACCGCCACCGGGCAGCTGGTGCAGCAGGCGCGCGCCCTCGGCCACACGCGCTTGGCCTACCTCGGCCCCACCGATACCGCCGAATCCACGGCCGACCGCTGGCGTGGCTTCCATGCCGCGCTCGGCACCGACCTGCGTATCGCGTTGCACATGACCGACACCGCGGGCACCGATGCCGCATTGGTGGACGCGGTGCTGCAAAGCGGCGCCACCGCCGTGTTCTGCGTCGAGCTGGCCGATGCGATGCGACTGGAGGCGGCGGCCCACGCGCGCGACTTGCGCCTGCCGCAGCACCTGTCGGTGATGGCGCTGGGCTCGCACATGCGCGCCGAGAGCAGCCGCACGCGCTTCGCGTCCTATCGCATCCCGCGCGAGGAGATGGGCCGCCAGGCCACCGCGATGCTGGTGCGGCGCATCGAAGGCGGCGCGGGCGAGCCGGTGCAGCAGGCGCTGCTGCCCTGCGAGCCGATCGCCGGCGACACCCTGGGGCCGGCGCCGCGCTGATTCCAACGAACAAGCAGGAAGACTGACACAGCATG
This sequence comes from Variovorax sp. P4_D9, assembly GCF_056401695.1. Lineage (NCBI taxonomy): Bacteria > Pseudomonadati > Pseudomonadota > Betaproteobacteria > Burkholderiales > Comamonadaceae > Variovorax > Variovorax sp. P4_D9. The sequence continues at coordinate 6,980 of NZ_JBFUIU010000271.1, read as the reverse complement.
CAAGAACTGAAGACCGACATCCTCATCGTGGGCGGTGGCCTGGGCGGCGTCGCCGCCGCGCTCGGCGCGCTGGAGGCGGGGCGCCACGTGGTGATGAGCGAGGAGTACGACTGGATCGGCGGTCAGCTCACCAGCCAGGCCGTGCCGCCAGACGAGCACACGTGGGTCGAGCAGTTCGGCATCACCCGGCGCTACCGGCAGCTGCGCAACGGCATCCGCCAGTACTACCGCGACCACTATCCGTTGACCGAGGCCAGCCGTGCCTGGCCGGAGCTGAACCCCGGTGCCGGCTGGGTTAGCCGCGTCTGCGCCGAGCCGCGCGTGGGGCTGGCCGTGCTTGAGGCCATGCTCGCGCCTTACCGCGGCGCCGGCCTGCTGACGGTGCTTCAGCCGTACCGCCCGGTGGCGGCGGACACGCAGGGCGACACGGTGCGCGCCGTCACCCTGCGCCACCGCGACAGCGGGCGCGAGGTGACGGTGGCGGCCGCCTACGTGATCGACGCTACCGAGCTGGGCGACCTGCTTCCGCTCACCGGGACCGAGTACGCCAAGGGCTTCGAAAGCCAGGCCGACACGGGCGAGCCGAGCGCGCCGGCCACGGCTCAGCCGGACAACGTGCAGGCGGTGTCGATCTGCTTCGCCATCGACCATGTCAAAGGCGACCAGACCATCGACAAGCCGAAGAACTACGACCGATGGCGCACCGTCCAGCCCGGCTTCTGGGGCGGGCCGTTGCTGGGCTTCAAGGCGCCGCTTCCGCGCACGCTGGAGATCGTCGAGCGCACTTTCACGCCCAACCCGGACGACGACCCGCTGCGGGTGGACGCTGACCAGCGCAAGGGCGGCGGCGACCACAACCTGTGGACCTTCCGGCGCATCGCGGCGCGCCGCAACTTCGTGCCGGGCGCCTACGCCTCGGACATCTGCTTGGTCAACTGGCCGATGATCGACTACATGGAAGCCTCGATCATCGACCTGCCCGAGGCCGAAAAGCAGCGCCACCTGCAGGCCGCGGCCGAGCTGTCGTACGCGATGTTCTACTGGCTACAGACCGAGGCGCCGCGCGCGGACGGCGGCACCGGCTTTCGCGGCCTGCGCCTGCGCGGCGACATCACGGGCACCGAGCATGGCCTGGCGATGGCGCCCTACATCCGCGAGAGCCGGCGCATCCTGGGCGTGACGCGCATCGTCGAGCAGCACCTGTCGCATGCCGTGCGCGGCGAGCAGGGCGCGGTGAAGTACCGCGACAGCGTGGGCGTGGGCATGTACCGCATCGACCTGCACCCGTCCACCGGCGGCGACAACTACATCGACGTGCCCTCCTGCCCCTTCGAAATTCCGCTGGGTGCGCTGCTGCCGCGGCGCATGACCAACCTGCTGGCCGGTGGAAAGAACATCGCCACGACCCACATCACCAACGGCTGCTACCGCCTGCATCCGGTGGAATGGAACGTGGGCGAGGTAGCCGGCATGCTGGCAGCGCACTGCCTGAACACCGGCGCGACGCCACACCAGGTGCGGGCGTCGGACGCACAGCTGGCCGCGTTCCAGGCGCGGCTCGAGCAGGCAGGCGTGCAGTTGCACTGGCCCGACGTGCGGGCCTACTGAATTTCATCGACCCCGACATTCACCAGAACCGAGGAGACACACATGGCCCATCCCATCCGCAAACGTTCGCTGCTGGCTGCCCTCGCCGGAGCGCTGGCGCTGTCCCTGGCCGGCGCCGCGATGGCGCAGGAGGTCAACCTGCGCATGACCATCTGGAGCGCCAACGAGGCGCACCTGAAGCTCTTCAACGACATCGCGGAAGGCTTCAAGAAGGACAACCCGAACGTCAATGTGCGCTTCGAGCCGCTCCCCTTCGAGAACTACACCACCGCGCTGACCACGCAGATCGCCGGTGGCAATCCGCCGGACATGGCCTGGATCTTCGAGACCGCGGCCTACGACTTCGTCAATTCGGGCGCGCTGGTGCCGCTCACGGCGGCGCTCGATGGCACGGCCGGCTACAACCTGGGCGAGGTGCCCGCCAGCGCCACCGAGCGCTGGAGCCGGGACGGCCAGCTCTACGCCTATCCCTTCTCGACCTCGCCCTTCGGCGTGTTCGTCAACAACGACTTGATCAAGAAGGCAGGGGCCAAGACGCCGGCCGAGCTGATCGCCGCCGGCCAATGGACCTGGCCCAATGCCATCGCTACCGCCCAGGCGGTGGCGCAGTCGCAGCCCGGCAAGGGCGGGTTGGTGGTGCGCGACTTCAACTACCAGGCCTGGCAGTTCCTGTCGTCGGTCACCTACGGCTGGGGCGCCACACCCTGGAGCGCCGACGGCAAGCGCTGCACCCTGGCCGACAAGCCCATGGTGGATGCCTTGACCTTCGTGCACGACGCGGTGTTCAACAAGAAGGCCATGCCCGGCCCGGGCCAGAACGTGGACTTCTTCGCCGGCGATGCGGCCATGACCATCACGCAGATCAGCCGCGCCTCGCTGCTGCCCAAGGACAAGCCCTTCGCCTGGGACCTGGTGCCCCTACCCAAGGGACCGGTGGGCGAGTACGCGTTGGTGGGGCAGGCCGGTGTCGGCGTGCTCAAGGCGAGCAAGAACGCGCCCGCCGCCACGCGCTTCGTGGCTTACATGACAAACCCGGAGAACTCGGCCAAGCTCGCGCAGTTCTTCCCCTCGGCGCGCAAGTCGCAACTCAACGCGCAGACGCTGGGCAAGACCAATGCGCTGCTGTCGCCGGCCCAACTGGACGCGGTGGTGGTCTCGGGCATCTCGAGCGGCAAGCTGATGCCGGGCCACACCGGCTTCGCGCGGCTGCAGCAGATGGTGCGCTCGGGCATGGACGCGGTCTGGCAGCCGCAGGCGAACATCCAGGCGGCGATGCAGTCGGTGTGCGGCCAGATCGGCCCGCTGCTGGCGCAATAGGCGAAAGCGCAGCCGGCGATGCATCGAGCGATGACCGAGCCGCAGCACGCGCCGCGTTCGTTCTGGACGATGGCTCGGCGCGACAGCGCGGCCGGCTACCTTTTCGCCGCGCCGCAGTTGGCCGGCATCGCGCTGTTCGTGTTGCTGCCGCTGGCGCTGGTGTTCTGGTATTCGCTGCACGAGTGGAACGTGCTGGCCAACACCTTCAGCTACACCGGCGCGCAGAACTACCAGCAGCTGCTGCAGGACCCGACGCTGCCGAGCGTGCTGGGTGCCACTGTCCTGTTCTGCGCCGGACTGGTGGTGTTCAACCTCAGTCTGGCGCTGCTTCTGGCCGTGCTGCTCAACCAGAAGCTGGCCGGCATCACGCTCCTGCGTACGCTGTTCTTCTCGCCGGTGGTGGTGTCGCTGGTGGCCTGGACCATCGTCTGGGGCTTCCTGCTGCAGCACAACGGCGGCATCAACGGGATGCTGGCGCTGGTGGGCATCGAGGGGCCCAACTGGCTGCGCTCGCCCGGCACCGCGATGGTGTCGGTGATCGTGGTGCAGGTGTTCAAGAACGTGGGCCTGAACATGGTCCTGTTCCTGGCCGCGCTGCAGGCCGTGCCGCGCGAGCTGTACGAGGCCGCGCGCATCGATGGTGCGCCGGCGTGGCGGCAGTTCCGGCGCATCACCTTGCCACTGATCAGCCCGACCGTGCTGCTCACCTCCATCATCACCATCGTCGGCTCGCTGCAGGTGTTTGCGCAGATCGCGGTGCTCACGCAGGGAGGGCCGGGTGTGTCGACCACCGTCCTGGTGTACTACCTGTACCAGCAGACCTTCCAGTTCCACCGCTTCGACTACGGCTCGACGCTGGCGGTGCTGCTGTTCGCCATCGTGGCGCTGCTGACCCTGGCGCAGTGGCAGCTGCGCAGGAAGTTCGTCTTTCATGAACAGTGAACTCTCGCCGCGCGTGAAGGTGGCGCTCTACGGGCTGATGTGCGTGCTGCTCATCCCCTTCGTGTTTCCCACGTGGTGGATGGTGACATCCTCGCTCAAACAGATCAGCGAGATCTTCGTGTTCCCGCCCCAGCTCTTTCCCGCCCACCCGGACTGGAGCAGCTACCGCCAGGTGTTCAGCATCCAGCCCTTTGCGCAGCAGTACTGGAACTCGGCCTACATCGCTGCCCTGGTTACCGCCGGAACGCTCGTCGTCTCGTCGATGGCCGGCTACGCCTTCGCGCGCATCCGCTTTCCGGGTGCGAATGCGCTCTTCGTCGTGGTGCTCACCGGCCTGTTGATTCCTTCGGAAGTCACCATCGTGCCGCTGTTCCAGCTTTTCCTGAAGCTGGGGCTGGTGAACACGCACTGGCCGCTCCTGCTGATCCCGGTGTTCGGCGCGCCCAGTGTGTTTGCCACCTTCGTGATGCGCCAGTTCTTCATCACGCTGCCGCTGGAGCTGGAAGAGGCGGCGCGGGTGGATGGACTCGGGCGCTTCAAGATCTTTCGCACCATCGCGCTGCCGCTGGCTCGGCCTGCGCTGGCGTCGGTGGCCATCTTCACCTTCCTGCACAGCTGGAACCTGTACCTGGAGCCGATCGTGTTCCTGTCCACGCCCAGTATGTTCACGCTGCCGCAGGCACTGACTCAGTACACCGACGCCTATGGCGGACCGATGTGGAACATCCAGCTGGCGGCGGCCACGCTCACCGCGCTGCCGGTGCTCATCGTGTTCGTGCTGGCGCAAAAGCAGTTCGTCGAAGGCCTGGCCCACACCGGGCTCAAGTGATCGTTGTCAAACACCAATCGCATTCATGGCAGAAGTCCAGCTCGCCCAGCTCCAGAAGCACTACGGCACCACCGCGATAATCCACGGCATCGACCTGTCGATCCGCGATGGGGAGTTCGTCGCGCTGGTGGGCCCCTCGGGCTGCGGAAAGTCCACGCTGCTGCGCATGATCGCGGGCCTGGAGTCGGTCACGCAGGGGCGCATCCGCATCGGCACGCGCGACGTGACCGAACTGGACCCGAAGGACCGCGACATCGCGATGGTGTTTCAGAACTACGCCCTCTATCCGCACATGACCGTGGCGGCCAACATGGGCTTCTCGCTGGAACACCGCGGCCGGCCCAAGGCCGAGATTGCGCAGCGGGTGCGCTGGGCGGCCGGCGTCCTGGGCTTGGCGTCGCTGCTCGAACGCTATCCGCGCCAGCTCTCGGGCGGCCAGCGCCAGCGCGTGGCCATGGGCCGCGCCATCGTGCGCGACCCGCAGGTCTTCCTGTTCGACGAGCCGCTGTCCAACCTGGACGCCAAGCTGCGCATCGTGATGCGCGGCGAGATCAAGGCCTTGCACCAGAAGCTCAAGACCACCACCGTCTACGTAACGCACGACCAGGTCGAGGCCATGACCATGGCCGACCGCATCGTGGTGCTCAACGCCGGGCGCGTCGAGCAGGTGGGCGCGCCGCTGGAGTTGTTCGACCGGCCGGCCAACCTGTTCGTGGCCGGCTTCATCGGCTCGCCGGCCATGAACTTCATTCCCGGGCACTGCACGTCCGAAGGCTTTGCCACGGGCGGCGGCCTTTTGCTGCCCATGCCCGGGGCCGCCGCGCACGCCGGCCGCGAGTCCATCTACGGCGTGCGCCCGGAACACCTGGAGCCCTGCGCGGCTGGCGAAGGCATACCGGCGCAGGTGCTGCTGGTGGAACCGTTGGGCTCCGAGACCCAGCTCAGCCTGCGGCTGGGCGAGATGCCGGTGATTGCGCTGGTTCGCGAGCGCCTGGCCGTGATGCCGGGCGACACCTTGCACCTGCGGCCGAAGGCGGGGACGATGCATCTGTTCGATGCGGCAGGCAGTGGCTCGCGCCTGGAATGAGCGTTGCCTGGCAGGCTGGCTCCCGTTCGCCGTGCCTCATCAAGCATTCGGAATATCGACTTCGATCCAGGCCGGAGCATGGTCGCTCGCGCCGGGACGTCCGCGCACTTCGCGGTCCACGCCGGCGGCTCGCAGCATTGGCGCGAGTTCGGCGCTGACCAGCAGATGGTCGATGCGCAGGCCCGCGTCGCGCGCATACCGGTTGCGCCAATAGGTCCAGAAGGTGAAGGGCACGCGGTCGGGGTGGCAGACGCGGATCGCGTCGATCCAGCCCTGCTTCAACAGGCGTGCGAAGCCGTCGCGGCTCGCGGGTTGAAGCAGCGCGTCGTCGCGCCAGGAGGCTGGGTTGTAGATGTCGGCGTCGGTCGGTACCACGTTGTAGTCGCCGGCCAGCACGACGGGCAGGCCGCTTTCAAACAGCTTCTTCGCGTGCGCGCTGAAACCTTCGAACCAACTCAACTTGTAGTCGAACTTGGGTCCCGGCTGCGGGTTGCCGTTGGGCAAGTAGAGGCAGCCGATCACGACGCCGTCGACGACCGCTTCGATGTAACGGCTCTGCGAGTCAGCCTCCAGGCCGGGCACGCCGCGCCCGGTTTCGATCGGCTCACGCCCGCGCGCCAGAATGGCCACGCCATTCCAGGAACGCTGCCCGTTCGTGACGACCCCATAGCCGGCCTCGCGGATCGCGTCGACGGGGACGTTGGCGTCTGGCGACTTCAGCTCCTGCAGGCAGGCGACGTCCGGCTGCGACTCGGCAAGCCATTCGAGCAAGCGGTCGAGCCGGCTGTTGATGCCGTTGACGTTGAAGGTGGCGATCTTCATCAACGAGGCCGATTTCACGAAAGCGGTCTTTGAATGGGTAGCCGCTTGCCCTCCCGCAGCCTCGCTACAGCGACAGCAGCCGGTGCAGGAAGGATCGGTAGCGTCGCAGGGTCACTCGCAGATCCTCGGTCGAGCTCGAGTCCGCTTGCGTCACCTGCGCCTCGAGGCGGCTGCGCTCCCAGGTGAAGGTTTCGCTCAGGCTGCGCAGCACCTGGTGCACCAGTTCATCGGCCTTGTGCACCGCCTGCCGAGGGTCGTCGACAAAGCCGATCTGCACGGCGTCCCAGCCGCGGCGGAAATTCTCCGCAACGTCGGTCGGGAAGAGCGGCTCGAGGTCCTCGCGGTCGCTCCGCTGGGCCTCGGCCCGCTCATCGC
>NZ_JBFUIU010000270.1:0-11213 GCF_056401695.1 Variovorax sp. P4_D9 | reverse complement strand
AGTGGGCAGTGCCCGAGCGGTCCTTGTACCTGGCTGGACATCCCGAGCGCTGCCTGCCGAATTTCACCGGACTCTATTTCATCGACAGCCAGTTCATTTCCGGCAAGGAGAAGCTCCCGCCCTACCGGGCCGCCTGACCCGCGCCGTCCGCAGGCGCGTTGGCCATGGCGCCGAGGACCGTGCGGCGGCTGTCGAGAAGCGACCCCTTTGAGACGCTACGCCGCCTGGCGCCGAAGCGCATTCTTCCTGCGCATCTGGAAAAAGAACGCCATCAACTGCCATGCCACGAAGAAGCCGATCAGGGCCATCAGGGTGCCGCTGATGGGCCGCGTGAAGAAGKTGCCGAAGCTGCCGCGGCTCAGCAGCAGCGCGCGGCGGAAATTCTCTTCCAGCATGGGGCCGAGGATGAAGCCCAGCATCAGCGGGGCGGCGTCCATCTCGAGTCGCATGAACATGTAGCCCATCAGGCCGAAGGCCGCCGTGATGTAGAGGTCCTCCAGGTTGTTGTTCACGCTGTAGGTCCCGATGCAGCAGAAGAACAGAATCGACGGGAACAGCACGCTGTAGGGAATCTTGAACACCGACAGCCAGTAGCGCACCAGCGGCACGTTGAGCACCAGCAGGAAGACGTTGCCCACCCACATGCTGGCCACCAGGCCCCAGAAGAGCTCCGGGTGACTGGCGATCATGTTCGGCCCCGGCTGGATGCCCTTGATGATGAAGGCGGCGAGCATCAGCGCCATCACCGCGTTCTCGGGGATGCCGATGCTCATCAGCGGGATGAAGCTGGTGCGGGCGGCCGCTTCGTCGGCCGCGGCCTGACCCGCCACTCCCTCGATGCAGCCGGTGCCGATCTCGTGCTTGTACTTGCTGACCTTCTTGTCCAGCGCATAGGCGGCGAACTGGGCAATAGTGGGCCCCCCGCCGGGCAGGATGCCCAGGAAGGAGCCGATCACGCTGCCGCGCAGGGCACTGGGAATGATCCGCTTGAACTCCGCCCAGGTCGGGATCAGGTTGATCTTGCCGTTGAAGGGCGATCGCTCCTCCTTGGAATCGAGATTCTTCGTGATCTCGGCAATGCCGAAGCAGCCCAGTGCAATGCTCACGATGCCGATGCCGTCGATCAGGAAAGGCAGGTCCATGGTGAAGCGCGCCGTGCCGCTGTTCACGTCGGTGCCGACGGTGCCCAGCAGCACACCGATCATGCACATGGCCAGCCCGTTGAGCAGGCTGCCCGTGGTGACGAAGCTCACGCACACGAAGCCCACCATCATCATGGCGCAGTAGTCGGCCGGACCGAACAGGAAGGCCACTTCGCCGAGCGTCGGCGCCAGGAACGCCAGTACCAGGATGGCGACGGTGCCGCCGATGAAGCTGGAGACGCCCGCGGTGAACAGCGCCAGCCCGGTCTTGCCCTTGAGCGTCATCTGGTAGCCGTCGATGCAGGCCACGATGCTGCTGGCGTGCGGGATCTTCATCGTGATGGCGCTCACGCTATCCCCGTATTGGGCGCCGTAGTAGATGCCGGCCAGCATGATGAGCGCGCCCGTCGTGGGAATGGAATAGGTCAGCGGCAGCAGCAGGCTGATGGTGGCCAGGGGGCCGAGGCCGGGCAGCAGGCCGACCAGCGTGCCGACCGTGCAGCCGATGGCGCAGTACATCAGGTTCTGGAGGGACAGGGCGTGCGAAAAGCCAAACGCCAGGTTGTTCAGGACGTCCATCAGTAGAGGGGCAGGTTCAAGCCAAGGAGTTTTTGAAGGACCAGGGCCATCGTGACCAGGCCGGCGGAGATCTTGACGTTGCGCACCCACGAATAGGAGCTCCCCGCCAAGGTGGAGCAGAACACCATGAAGACGATGCCCGCGATCATGTTCACGTAGGTGGAGATCAGCGCCAGCCCGCAGAGGCTCGTCATGATGATCGCGATGTTCCTGAAGTTCAGGTTCAGGTGCACGCGCTCGACGAAGAACGCCCGGATCACGGTGATCCCGCCGATCAGGAGCAGCATCGCGCTCACCACGGCGGGAAACAATCCGGGCCCCGCGCGGCTGAAATCGCCGATCGGGTAACGCAGCGACTGCAGGCCGAAGGCGAGCGAGATCGCGATGAGGAATACACCTCTGACAAGATTTCTATTCATAGGCTGAAGACGACGTTGTGGCCAGGCACCCGCAATTCCGTTTGTCCATGCCGGATCAGCGGGGACCCCATGTTCTGTCCCCGTCGCTGAGCGGAATCTGACGCGCCCGTGAGGGAAATTACGTAGCAGGGAGGGAGGGACGGCCGCGCCGTCGGTGCGGGCGCTACAGCAGCGAGATTTCCTGCGCCCGCGCGAGTGCGCTGGTGCGGTTCTTCACGCCGAGCTTGGCGAAGATGTTGTGCAGGTGCCATTTCACCGTCGCCTCCGACAGGAACAGGCTCTTCGCCAGCTCGCGGTTGCCGAGGCCGGCCTTCAGCAAGCGGAGGATCTTCAGCTCGCGATCGGTCAGTTCCTCGGTGTCGCCGCGTTCGGCGGCCACGCGTGGTGCCGCCGGCGTACTGCGGCCGGCCGCCTGCAGCAGTTGCTKCAGATAGCCGGTCGGCTGCAGTTCGCCGCGGCCCGCATGGATCGCCTCCGCCATGTCGAGCAGCAATGCGTCGCCGTCGAGCAGGCTGCGCAGCAGGCCGCAGCGAGCGGCCAGCGCCAGCGCTTCGTCGAGGGTGCGCAAGGCCTGGGCGCGGTCGAGCGCGCGGTGCTGGTGCATGGCCTTGAGCGCCAGCAGCCGAGCCAGCTGGGCCTGGTGGCCGTCGCGCTGGGCGCGCCGCAGCGCATCGTTGAGGGCGCCGAGCACGGCGGTGCCGGCGTTGTGCGCCGACAGGCGCAGCCGCAGGCTCAGCAGGCACACGCTGTCTTCCTCGATCAGCTCGGCGGCCACCGGGCTGCCRCCGCCGTGGCCCACGAAGCCATAGGACTGCGCGAGCTTCAGCGCATCGTCCGGCGCCCCGGTCTGCAGCCGCAGCGTGCAGCGCTCGGCCGCGAGGATCCGCACCAGGCGCGGCAGCTTGAGCCGATGGCCCAGCGATTCGCCTTCCAGCAGGCAGGCGTCGGCCGCCGCGGCATCGCCGCGCAGGCGCAGCAGGCGGGCCCGCGTGAGGTAGCCGGCCGTGGTCATCTCGACCAGGCCGTGCTCGTCGATGAAGGGCAGGCCCTGGTCGACGAAGCGCTGCGCCTGCGGCAGGTCGTTCTGCTCGTAGCAGACCTCGGCGGCGAGCAGCGTTAGCATCGAGCCGGCGTACGACGCCACGCCGAGGCTGCGCTCGACGGTCGCGATGCCGGCCTTGGCCTGGGCCATCGCCTCGTGCTGGTCGCCACGCCGCATCGCGATCATCATCGCCAGCGCGGAGGCCCAGGCCAACCCGTAGTCGGCCCGGCTTTCCTCGAGCGCGCGCCGCGCGATGGCCAATGCGCGCAGGCCCTGCTCGAACGCTTCGGTGGCGCAGCACCCGCTGGCCAGGACGTTCGCCACCACACCGGTCAGGAAGGCATCTGCCTGCGGCCAGGTCTGGAGCCAGGCCTCGCTGCGTGTCTTGGCCAGCAGCAGCTCGCCGGTGTGGGCCCAGTAGACGCAGCGGATCATCTCGACGATGCGGCGCAGCGCATCGTCGCCGCTTTCCGCGCAGGCGGCTTCGAGGGCGCGCAACTCCTGGTCGGCCTCCGGATAGCGGCGCGTGAGCACCAGCGACCAGGCGTGGCCGGTCCGGATCTTCGGCCGCGCATGCACCAGCGCCTGCGGCAGCCGCGTGAGCCAGCCTAGGAGCGTGGCATGTTCGCCGCGGTGCTGCACCAACTCGCCCGAGAACGAGGCGACGAGATCGGCCGCGCGCTCCAGGTCGTTGGCTTCGAACGCGTGACGCACGGCCTCGTGCGGCAGCCGGTGCCGGTGGAACCAGTCGCTCGCGCGCAGGTGGATCGCCCGCACCGTGTCGCCCGGCAGTTCCCGCGCTCGGCCGCGCAGGTAGTCGGCGAACAGGTGGTGGTAGCGAAACCAGGTGCGCGAGCGGTCCAGGCCCGAGAGGAACAGGTTGCGGCTCTGCACTTCCGCCAGCATCGCGCGGCTGTCCTCGCGTTCCAGCACCTCGTCGCAGAGTTCGGCGCAGAAGCGCTCGAGTCCGGCCGTGCCGAGAAGGAACGCCCGCAGCTCCGGCCGCAGGCTGTCGAGTACCTGCTCGCCCAGGTAGTCGGTGATGTCGCGGTCGGTGCCGGAGAAGTCGGCGAGGAAGGCGCTGCGGTCGCCGCTCTCGCGCAGGGCCAGGGAGGCGAGCTGAAGGCCGGCGATCCAGCCTTCGGTCAGATCGTGCAGGGTTTCGACCTGGGCCCGATCGAGCGGCGCACCGCTCACGCGGCCGACGAAATCGGCCACCTCGTCGAGGCCCAGCCCGAAATGCGCAGCTTCGAGCTCGAGCAACTCGCCGCGCAGCCGCACCTGGCTTACCGACAGCGGCAGCCGCGTGCGGCTCGCGATCACCAGGCCGATGCTCGGCGGCAGGTGCGCGACCAGCCATTCGAGCTTGCGGTGCACGCCTTCGTGCTGCACCAGATGGAAGTCGTCCAGCACCAGCAGCAGCCGCCGGTCGTATCCGAGCAGGTCGTGCAGCAGCGAGGCGACCAGCGCATCGATCGAGGCCATGTTGCCGCCGTCGGCCTGGGCCAGCGTGTTGCGGCCGAGCCGGGCGTCGGCATGGTGCAGCGCCGCGGCCAGGTATCGCATGAAGCGCAGTGGATCATTGTCCTCTGCGTCGAGGCTGAGCCAGGCGGTGGTGATGCCGTGCGGCTCCACCTGGGCGACGAACTGCGCCAGCGCGGTGGTCTTGCCGTAGCCGGCCGGCGCCATCACGCTGATCAGGCGCCGGGTCAGGCCAGCGTGCAGCAGCGCCGACAGCTGCGAGCGCGCCAGCAGGCTCAGGGACAACTGCGGCGGCGCGAGCTTGGCCTCGACCAGCACCGCGGCCGATGCCTCGGCCAAGCCGGTCCCGCGAGCCTGCTGCCTGTGCTGCTGCGCCATGCCTGGATGTCTCCACTCGTCGTGTGTGCGCCTCAGTGTGCCTGAGAGAGCGGCACTGCGCACCCGTCAGGCGACAGGTCGCCAGTCGATGGTCCAGTGCACGGGCAGGCGGCCGAGTTCGGCTTCCGCCTGCTGCATCAGCGCCTCGCGTTGCGGTCCGGCCGGTGCGGCCGCCACGATGTGCGCCTCGAGCCCATGCCGGGCATGGGGCAGCACCTCGATCGCCACGACGGCGGCCGGGCCGCAGACCTTCTCCAGCGTCTCGGTCAAGGCACGGGCGATTGCCAGTTCGCGCAGCTTCGGCTTGTAGATCTTGTTGACCGCCGTGAGCGGCATCGTGTCGAGCACCACCACGTCGACAGGCACGGCCGCGCGCTCGGTGATGGTGGCGCGCGCATGGGCCAGCAGTTCGGCGGCGCTGCACACCGTGTCCTTGCGCAGGGTGACGTAGGCCATCGGGAGTTCCCCCGCATGGCCGTCGGGCTTGCCGACCGCGGCCGCCAGTTCCACCGCCGGGTGCCGCATCAGGCCCTCTTCGATCATCGCCGGATCGATGTTGTGGCCGCCGCGGATGATCAGGTCCTTGGCGCGCCCCGTCAGCCAGAAGTAGCCCTGCGCGTCCTGCCGGCCGAGGTCGCCAGTGTTGAGCCAGCCGTCGGCCAGGCAGATGCCGCGGTTGTCGCTGTCCTTCACGTAGCCCGAGAAGACGTAGGGCCCGCGCAGGAGGAGGGTGCCGATCTCGTCGACCGCGGCGTCGCGCTGCAGCGTGCCGTCGGCGGCGAGCTGCGCCACCTTCATCTCCTGGTAGGGCAGGCGCAGGCCGATCGAGCCGATGGCGCGCCGGCCGTCGCGCGGATTGATCGCGCTGACGCAGGTGGCCTCGGTCATGCCGTAGCCTTCGAGCAGCTTGAGTCCGGTGGCGGCCTCGAAGCGCTGGAATAGTTCGGGCGAGAGCGGCGCCGCGCCGCAGATCGCGAAGCGCAGCGAGCGCAGGTCGGCGCCCTCGCGCGGCACATTGAGCAGTGCCGAGAGCACTGTCGGCACGGCGCTGAACAGGGTTGCGCGGTAGCGCTGCACCGAGCGCCAGAAGGCGGCCAGGGTGCGCGGATCGCGGTAGCCGGCGGTCGACAGCATCACCACATGCGCGCCCGCGCTGAAGGGCGCGAGGCCGGTGACCATCATCGCGTTCGAGTGGAACAGCGGCAGGCCGCACAGCAGCGTGTCCTGCGGCCCCATGGCGACGACCGCGGCCACGCCCCAGGCATTGGCGGCTTCGTTGAAGTGCGTGCGGCGCGCCAGCTTGGGCGTGCCCGTGGTGCCGCCGGTATGGAAGTACGAGGCCACGTCGTCGGCTTGCGGCGGCGAGGCGCCATGCAGCGCATCGCCGGGCTGGCCCGCGAGCAGGGCCTCGAAGTCGAGCGCCCAGGGCGGGCAGAGGCCGCTGCCGCCGACGCGCACCACGGCGCGCAGGGTCGGCACCCGGTCGCGCAGCGCTTCGACCTTTTCCCAAATGCCGGGCTGATCCTGCCGGCCCTGCGCGACCAGCACCACGGTGCCTGCGGCGTTGAGGATGCCGACCATGTGGTCGACCTCGAGAAAGGGATTGACCGGATTCACGATGCCCGCGGCCTCGGCACCCCAGAGGGTGAAGTGGGTCTCGGGCAGGTTCGGCAGCAAATAGGACACGACGTCGCGCCGGCCCACGCCCAGGCCGATGAAGGCGTTGGCCGCCTGCGTGACGTGGGTGGCCAGCCCCGCGTAGTCGAAGCGCGTTTCGCCGTCGGCCGGGTCGCCCGTCAGCACGAAAGTGAGGGCCGGCGCCTGCGGCGTGGCGGCGGCCTGCCGAAGCAGCGCGGCATGGCTCGACACCGGCTGCGCGAGCCGGGCGGCGATCGGCAGGGCCTCGATCGCCTCGATGTCGGCCAGGTCCCGCAGCGGTGGATGCGCCGGTGTCATGCGTGCCGGCCGCTTCAGGCGTGGACCGTGAGTTCGGGCTTCGCCACCAGGCCGAAGCTGCGCAACTGGCCCAGCAGTTCATGGTGGCCGAAAGCCTGGCAGCCGGAGGCGAAGCCGACCCGCTTCGGCGCCTGCTGCAGCAGCGAACGCGCGGCGTAGGCCTGCAGCATGCCGGTCTGCTTGTAGTTGCAGTTGCCGAAGATCGTGCAGTGTGCGCGCCCCAGCGGCCCCGAAGCGTGCACCGAATCGACCGACTTGTTGAGCCGCGGGTTCTCGCGCGGCGGCATGGTGTTCATGACGCCGGCGGCGGTTTGTGCCAGCGCCGCGTAGCGGTCTTCCGCATTCATGCCCTCGGTGGCTTTCAGGGCCGCCTCGACGATCTTCGGCACCCCGAGCATCAGCGGCTTGTTGAACACGCCGCCGAGCACCTTGACGTTGGCCACGCGCGGATCCTTACGGAACCACACGGGATGCGAGGTGCCGCCCCACGGCAGGGCAAGCGCCATTTCGTGCTGGCCGGGGATCGCGAGGCTGTAGAGGCCGGCGTCGGGCTGCCACTCGACGTAGCGGTTCTGCTGCAGGTGGAAGGCCTTGGAGGTTGCCGCGTTGACCAGGATCGTCTGGGTCGAGGCGATCGTCGGGCTGCCGCCCCAGAACACGGCGATGTCCAGCGTGTCGAGGCCCGGCGTCTCGAGGCACAGCTGGGCCGCGATCTCGCCGGTGGTGTACATCTGCGCCAGGCCGGGCGACAGCAGCAGCCCGGCGGCCGCGAACTTCTCGCCGTACTGCGCGTCGAGCGTGATCAGCCAGTCCTGCTCGCCGGTGGTGTCGGTGTAGTGGCATCCGGCGGCCAGGCAGGCCTGGACCACTTCAGGGCCGAACTTCGCGAACGGGCCGACGGTGTTGAGGACCACCGAGGCGCCGCGGAAGAGCGCGGTCAGTGCCTCGGTGGTGTGCTGCACTTCGACCACCTCGTAGTCCGCGGTCTCGATGCCGGCCACGTTCGACTTCATGGCGGCATGCAGCTTGTCCGCGCTGCGCCCGGCCGCGAAGAAGGGGATGCCGTACTCGCGCAGGTACTCGCACACCAGCCGGCCGGTGTAGCCGCTGGCGCCATAGACGACGACGGGTTTCTTGGGGTTGCTCATCGATGACTCCCGGGATGTGGCCGATTCAAAGAAGCGACGAGCTCACGCCGCCGTCGAGGACGTAGGCGCTGCCGTTGGAGAAGCTGGACCGGCCCGAGGCCAGGAAAACCGCGAGATGCGCCACTTCCTCGGGCGTGCCGTAGCGGCCCTGGCGCTGGGCGATCACCGCGTCGAAGTCGGGGATGCCGAGCTGCTGCTCGAATTCATGCTTGTGGCTGGCGACCAGCTCGGTGCCGATGAAGCCCGGCAAGATTGCATTGACGCGGATGTTGTGGCCGCGCAGCTCGACCGCCGCCGTCTGGGTCAGCGACACCACGCCGGCCTTGGCCGCCGCGTAGCTGCCGATCAGCGCGCAGGCCGCCTTGGCCGTGACTGAGGCCATGGTGATGATGGTGCCGCTGCCGGCCGCCATCATGGCCGGCGCTGCGTAGCGGATGCACAGGAAGACGCCGTCGAGGTTGACCGACGTGACCTCGCGCCATTGTTCGTAGCTGGTGCTCGCGAGCGGTGCCACCCGCGCGACCCCGGCGTTGGGCACCATGATGTCGAGCCGGCCGTGCTGCTTCACGGCGGCTGCCACCAAGGCTTCGACCTGGGCCGGCACGCGCACGTCGCAGCCGACCGCGGTGGCGCCGGTCAACGAGGCGGCAACCTTCTGCGCCGCGGCGGCGTCGATGTCCGACACGATGACCTTCGCGCCTTCGGCCGCGTAGGCCCGCGCCACAGCTTCGCCCAGGCCGCGCCCGGCGCCGGTGACGATGGCGACCTTGTCCTGCAGGAGTAACTTGCTCATAGCAATCCGGCAGACAGGCCGCCGTCCAGGATGTAGTGGGAGCCGGTGGTCCAGCTGGCGGCGTCGGAGGCGAGGAAGGCGGTCATCTCGGCCACCTCCAGGGGGGTGCCGAGGCGCAGCTGCTTGGCCGCGACGAGGGCGCTGAACGGCACCCCGACGATCGCCTCGACCGTCGGGATCAGCCGCTCGACCATGGCGGTGCCGACGAAGCCCGGGCACACCGCGTTGACCCGGATGCCGGCGGGGCGCAGTTCCGCCGCGGCGGTGCGCGTGAGCTGGATCACGGCCGACTTCGACGCCGCGTAGGAGCCGAACAAGGGCACGCCGTTGGTCCCCGCCAGCGACGAGATGTTGACCACCGAGCCCTTGCCCGAAGCGGCGAGGGCGCCGAGCGAGTGCTTCATGCCGAGGAATACGCCCATCACGTTGATGTTCATGAGCCGGCCGATCTCTTCCTCGGTCTGGTCGAACAGCGGCTTGACGATCTCGATGCCGGCGTTGTTGACCAGCGTGTCGCAGCCGCCGAAGGCGGCGAGGGTGGCCTCGACGGTGCGCGCCCAGTCGGCTGCCTGTGTCACGTCGCAACGCACAGAGCGGGCCTGCGGGCCGAGCGCGTCGGCGGCCTTGGCGGCGCCGGCCTCGTCGATGTCGGCCAGCATCACCTGGGCGCCGCGCTCGACGAACAGCTGGGCGATCGCAAGGCCAAGCCCCTGCGCCGCGCCGGAAATCAGGGCCTTGCGGCCCTCCAGTTCAATCATCTGTGTCTCCTCCGCCTGTGTGCGGCGGTGGAGGCATTCGATCAGGGAGGGCGCGCGCGGCCGCCCGCCTAAAGATTGGTTTTTCGTGCTGCACTGCAGCACGCCGGCGGCTCAGCTTCCGCGGGCCGTGTCGCCGCCCCGGAGGGCCGCCTGCTGTTCCTTGTAGAGCCGGCGTTCGCGCACGGCGATCAGGTAGCTCGAAGCCACGACGAACACCGCGACGACCGCGATGACCACGGTGGCCAATGCGTTCACCGTGGGATCCAGGCCGAGCCGGGCCCGCGAGAAGATCACCAGCGGCAGCGTCGTGGAGCCCGGGCCCGAGAGG
This sequence comes from Variovorax sp. P4_D9, assembly GCF_056401695.1. Taxonomy (NCBI): domain Bacteria; kingdom Pseudomonadati; phylum Pseudomonadota; class Betaproteobacteria; order Burkholderiales; family Comamonadaceae; genus Variovorax; species Variovorax sp. P4_D9. Next base: position 1,188 of record NZ_JBFUIU010000270.1, on the reverse strand, counting down.
AAGGCGGACATCACCACGTCGTCCAGCGACAGCGTGAAGGTCAGCAGCCAGGCGGCCACCAGGGACTGGGCGATCATCGGCAGCGTGATCAGGAAGAAGACCTGCGCGGGTCGGGCCCCGAGGTCCTGGGCAGCTTCCTCGTGCTGCGGATTGAGGTCGCGCAGGCGGGCGCCGATGACGACCGTGGCATAGGCCATGCCCACCAGCAGGTGGCCGAGCCAGATCGTGACCAGGCCGCGCTCGGGGAAGCCGAACAGGCGCTGGACCGACACCAGCATCAGCAGCAGCGACAGGCCGACGATCACCTCGGGCATCACCAGCGGCGCGCTGACCATGCCGGCGAACAGGGTCCGCCCCCTGAAGCGCGAGAAGCGCTGCAGGGCGAAGGCCGCGAGAGTGCCCAGCACGATCGCCGCCGTGGCGGTCGAGGCCGCGACCTTCAGCGATAGGAATAGCCCGTCGCGGATGGCATCGTCGGCCATCAGCTTGCGATACCAGCGCAGGCTGAAGCCGGCCCAGATGTTCGGAACCGGCGAGTCGGTGAAGCTGAAGACGATCAGCGCGACGATCGGCAGGTAGAGGAAGCCGAAGCCGAGCGTCAGCCACAGGCGGCTGGTCCAGCGTCCGGTGGGCGTGGCGATCATCGGCCCGCCGCCTTCGCCTGGTTGCTGCCGAAGACGGCCAGCGGCACGATGATCAGCAGCACCATCGTCACGGCCACGCTGGACGCCATCGGCCAGTCGTTGTTCGAGAAGAACTCGTCCCAAAGCACGCGGCCGATCATGAGCGTGTCCGGGCCTCCCAGCAGCTCGGGGATCACGTACTCGCCCACGCAGGGGATGAACACCAGCATCGCACCCGCCACGATGCCGGACCTGGACAGCGGCACGGTGACGCGCCAGAAGGCCTGCCACGGCGTGGCGCCGAGGTCCTGGGCGGCCTCGAGCAGCCGCAGGTCCAGCTTGGACAGCGTGCCGAACAAGGGCAGCACCATGAACGGCAGGTAGGTGTAGACCATCCCCAGGACCAGCGAGAAGGGGGTGTACATGAACTGCCCCGGCGCCGATATCAGGCCGAGCGGCAACAGCAGCTGGTCGACATGCGCGTGGCGCAGGAAGCTGCCGACCCAGCCCGTCTCGGCATCAAGCAATCCTTTCCAGGCGTAGACGCGAAGCAGGAAGCTGGTCC
>NZ_JBFUIU010000269.1:0-11221 GCF_056401695.1 Variovorax sp. P4_D9 | reverse complement strand
ATCATCGAGTCGGGCGTGCGCATTATCGAGACCGCGGGCAACAACCCGAAGACCTTCATCGAGCGCTTCAAGCAGGCGGGCGTCGTCACCATCCACAAGTGCACCAGCGTCCGCCATGCTCTCTCGGCGGAACGCCACGGCGTGGACATCGTGTCGATCGACGGGTTTGAATGCGCCGGCCATCCGGGCGAGGACGACATCCCCGGCCTGGTGCTGATCCCCATCGCCGCCAAGGCACTGCGCATTCCCATCATTGCCTCGGGAGGTATTGGAGACGGACGCGGCATGGCCGCTGCGCTAGCGCTGGGCGCGGAAGGGGTGAACATGGGCACGCGCTTCGTGTGCACTCAGGAAGCGCCGGTGCACCCCGTCAACAAGCAGGCCCTGGTGGCCCGCAGCGAACGCGACACAAACTTGATCTTCCGCACCCTGCACAACACGGCGCGAGTATTGAAGAACCGCGTGTCCGACGAAGTGGTGGCCACCGAACGCCGCCCAGGCGGCTGCGAGTTCGCCGATGTCCGTGCCCTGGTGATCGGCGCGCGCGGACGGTCCGCGTGGGAGAGCGGCGACATCGACGGCGGCGTGCTGACCGCAGGCATGGTGCTGGGTCTGATCGATGACGTGCCCAGCTGCGCCGAGTTGATCGAGCGCATGGCCCACGAGTGCCACGGGCATCTGCAGCGCGCCTTGTCCTTCATGCAGGCACCGGCGGTTTCGGAAGTGAACGCATGAATCCCTCGATCGCAGCCATCCCGCGTCGGCATCTTCCAGCGCTGACTCCGGAGAACAGCTTCTTCTGGCAGGCCGGCGAGTTCGGGCAATTGCGCTTCATGCGCTGCCCGGCCTGCAGTTTCTACGTTCACCCGCCGCTGCCGATTTGCCCGCAATGCCAGTCACGCGAAGTGAAGCCGGAAGCAGTCTCGGGCGTCGCCACGGTAGCCAGCTACACCATCAACCGGCAGGTGTGGGAGCCGGGACTGGAGGCACCCTATGTCATCGCGATCGTCGAGATCAACGAACAGCCCGCCGTGCGCCTGAGCACCAACATCGTCAACTGCCCCATTGAAGCGATCCACATCGGCATGCGCGTGCGCGTGGTGTTCGACCACCGTGAAGACGTGTGGCTCCCCCTATTCGAGCCGCTGCAGGCTGCATGAATATTCCCCAACCCCATCCGAAGCAAATCCCCATGAAACAAACCCAAGAGTTTCCGGTCTGGCAGCCGGGCACGCAGGACACTGTCACCGCGGCGGTCGCGCGATCCGCCGCCCAGTTCGCTGATCGCGTGTTCCTCGACTTCACCGGCGACAAGTACACCTACGCCGAGATCGACCGGGAGTCCAACCGGCTGGCCAACGGCCTGGCCAGCCTGGGCGTGAAAAAGGGCGACCGCGTGGGCACCGTGCTCGACAACAATGTGGAGGCCATACTCTGCTGGTTCGCGATCAACAAGCTAGGTGCCATCAGCGTGCCGGTGAACACCGCCTACAAGGGCGAGTTCCTGCGCCATCAGTTGGACGACTGCGGCGCCCAGGTGCTGATCGCCGAGGTCGACTATGCCAAACGCATCGTCGAAATCCAAGATGGACTACCCCAGGCGACGCGGCTGCTGCAACGCGGCGGCGTTCTGGTGCAAGCCCAGCGCCTTGAAGTCAGGGCCTTGAGCTCCGTATTCGGTGCCCCCGACCCCCTGCCCGAGGCAAACAAGCCCGAAGACCTGGCAATGCTGATCTACACGGCCGGCACGACGGGCCCGTCCAAGGGCTGCATGATCACCCACAACTACGTATGCAATCTGGGCCGTCAGGTCGTCCTGATGGAAGGTCGCGAGATCGACGACTGCAACTGGACCGCTCTGCCGCTATTCCACATGAACGCCACCGGCGGTTCGGTGCTCTCCTGCATGTTCGTCGGTGCGCGAGTGGCGATCTATCCGCGGTTCTCGGTCTCGCGCTTCTGGCCAGAGATCGAGCGCAGCGGCGCCACCGTGGCCAGCCTGCTAGGCTCGATGGTGACCTTTCTGGCCGAGGCGGAGGACAACGAATACTCCAAGCGCTGCTTCGGCCAACTGCACACCGTACGCGGATCGCCCTTCCCTGCCCCGCTGCAGGAGAAGTGGATCCGCCGATTTGGCGTCAAGACCGCCGGCTCCAACTCCTATGGCCTGACCGAAGCCGCGCGCGTGAGCACCCTGCCCGCCGGGGAAAATGCGCCCCCAGGCTCTTCGGGTCGCCGCAACGACGACTTCGATGTGCGGATCGTGGACGACAACGACCAGGAACTGCCACCGGGCACCCCAGGAGAAATCATCGTCCGCCCGCGCCGCGCCCACGTGATGTTCGAGGGCTACTGGAACCGCCCGGCCGACACACTGAAAGTGATGCGGAACATGTGGTTCCACACTGGCGACATCGGCAAGTTCGACGAGAACGATTTCTTCTACTTCGTCGACCGCAAGAAAGACTACCTGCGCCGACGCGGCGAGAACATCTCCAGCTACGAGGTGGAGACCGGGCTGCGCGGACATCCGGCCATTGCCGACGTGGCGGTGCATGCGGTGTTCTCGGAGTCGGGTGAAGACGATGTGAAGGCCACGGTGGTGCTGAAGGAAGGCCACGCGCTGACCGAAGAGCAGCTGTGTCGCTGGGCGGTGGATCGCCTGCCCTACTTCACCGTGCCACGCTTCTTTGAATTCCGCAGTGACATGCCGCGCAATCCGGTCGGCCGGGTGCTCAAGTACGTGCTGCGCGAACAAGGTTGCACGCCGACCACCTGGGACCGCGACAGCTCGGGCTTCGAACTTGTCAAGCGCTGAGGTGTGACATGTCCACCGATCCGCAAGCATCCGTCCTGATCATCGGCGCCGGCCAAGGCGGAGCCGAGTGTGCCTTCACGCTGCGTCAGCTCGGCCACACCGGCCCGGTGCGGATCGTGGGCGAGGAGCCTGTCTATCCCTATCAGCGCCCGCCCCTTTCCAAGACCTACCTGAACGGCCAACTCGACCTCGAAGGCTTGCTGGCCCGCCCCATCGCCGCCTACAAGCAGGCACAGATTGACGTCTCCATCGGCCTGCGTGCGGAGCGCTTGGACCTGGACAGCAAGCAGGTGGTGTTGTCCGATGGCAGTACGGCCTCGTACGACCATCTGGTGCTGGCCACTGGCGGGCGCGCGCGCCGGCTTCAATGCCCCGGTCTGGCGCCGGATGCTCACCTGCATAACCTGCACCACCTGCGCAGTGTGGCGGACGTGGATCACATCCGCCGTCAATTCCACAAGGGCGCGCGCCTGGTGCTGGTGGGTGGGGGCTATATCGGCCTAGAAGTCGCGGCCGTGGCCGCCAAGGCGGGCCTGCACGTCACCGTGCTCGAAGCCCTGCCGCGTGTCCTGGCCCGGGTGACGGCGCCCGAGTTGTCGGCCTTCTACGAAAGCGTGCATCGCGAGGCCGGCGTCGACATCCGCACAAGCACCAGCGTCGCCAGCATCGAGACCACGTCTTCCGGCGATGCGGTCAGCGCCGTGCTCTGCGGCAACGGCACGCGCCTGCCCGTGGACCTTGTGATCGTCGGTATCGGCCTGATCCCCGGCACCGAACTGGCCCACGCCGCCGGCCTGGCCGTGGACAACGGCATCATGGTGGACCCGTTCACCCACACATCCGATCTCGACGTGCTGGCCATCGGCGATTGCGCCCGCTATCCCAGCAAACTCTACGACCGCCTGCTGCGCATCGAGTCGGTCCCCAACGCACTCGAACACGCGCGCACGGCAGCCGCAACGATCTGCGGCCAGCAACGTCCGCACGACCCAGTGCCCTGGTTCTGGTCAGACCAATACGAGCTGAAGCTGCAGATGGTCGGACTGTCCGAGGGCTATGACCGGCTGGTCCTGCGCGGCGACCCTGCGCGACGCTCCTTCACCGCCTTCTACCTGCGCCAGGGTCAGATGATTGCCGCCGACACCGTGAACCGGCCCCAGGAGTTCATGCAGTCCAAACGCCTGGTCGCACAGGGTGCAAGACTTGACCCCGAGGCCTTGGCCGACGACGCGATTCCCTTAAAGTCGATGATTGCTTCGGCAACACCATCAAGCGCATAAATCCATTCAATGGACAGACACATCATGCCCAAGATCACCTGGATCGAATTCAACAACACCACGCACGTCGTGGAAGAAGAGGTCGGTCGCTCACTCATGCAGGCTGCACTAGACCACCTCGTTCCCGGCATCGTGGCCGACTGCGGCGGCAGCTGCAGCTGTGCCACCTGCCATGGCTATATCGACCCCGACTGGGTGTCGCGAGTGCCGGCCCCCGATGCCAACGAAACATCGATGCTCGAGTGCGTGCTCGACGGCGCCGAGAACAGCCGGCTGACCTGCCAGATCAAGATCACCCCCGAGCTCGACGGCCTGGTGGTGCGCCTGCCCAAGTCTCAGTTCTGATCAAGGGGCAGACAATGAAGATCATCGCCGACATCAAGAAATGCTGCGGTCATGCGCGGTGCGCCAACGTGGACGAAACCCTGTTCGTGCTGGATGACAACGGCTATATCGCGGTGAGCGAAATCATCGTGCCGCTTGGCCAGGAGACTCTGGGCCGGCGCGGCGCCCGCGCCTGCCCAGAGCGCGCGCTAACGATTGTGGAAGACGAAGCGCCCAAGCCTGGCGGCTAATGGGACTATTTGCACGACTCTTACGGATTTGCAGCCCCCACACCCAGGACTGGCAACTGATCAATACGCCAAGCGCCGCAAGAACGACCTGCAGGGGGCCGGTGTAGCGGTAGTGAGCAACTGCACATCGCCGATTCGATTCGCTGCGCCTGCGCCCTCATCGCCTTGGAACTCCGCGGCCCCTGCGCGCATCGAAGGTTGACGATTACGCCCTCGACAACGATGGCCTCGGCCGAGTGCTTGTTGAAAGCATCGCCGGCCCTGTGAAATGCATCTTCGCCAAGAAGATCAGGTGCTCTTCAGTGACGTCCTTGAACAGCACGCGCGGCGCGACGCCGGCGCGGTTCACTACGAGGTGCGTGATGAACGAGGCATTGGCGGTCTCGGCCGATTCCCCTGGGCGCACCTTGCGATCATCGCGGCGATCGCATTCGTTCGCGCCTTGGCACCGCGGGTGAGCGGCGTCAGGATCGGCGCAGGAGAGACCGCGTTTGACGCGCACGCCGCGCGCGGCGTTTTCGATCACGACCGAGCACAGGTCCGGCCCGGCACAGCGCGCTTGCTGGAGGTGTCAGCCGACCCAGGGCCCAAGTGTTCGTAGATCCAGGCGGTGTCGACCACTGCGCCGCCAACGGCTTTGGCGACGCGGCCCGACATTGCTCTCGGACTCGGACAGCGCGGCCCGCATGGCGAGCGGTTCCGCCCTGCTCGCGAACCCGATTGGCGAAAAGCTCGGCGTTGTCGCCCTGGGTGCCGCTCACCAGCACCTTGGCGCCCTTCAGCGCCAAGTGTCGCGCGATGGTTTCGCCCGTGCCTCCAACGGCACCAGAGGCTCACCGCTGCGCGAACGTGTCTGTCATGCGTTGCGCGGCGTCAGCGACGGCCGCCGGCCAAGAGGTCGCCGATCGAATGGGGCCAGGCCGGCGGGACCGCATAGTCAAGACGAGAAGACGGCCGGCTCTCAGGGCCTGCCATCGGGAACTCCTGGATCAGGGTCTGAACGGGATCAGTACCTGACACCAGAACCCCGCATGCCACAAGGACCAAGAGCACTAGGCCTCTTCGGGTTGCCGACCCTCTTGCGGTGCGATCGCGGCGTGCATGACTTGCATCGTGGTCCATGAGCGTGTCCCCTTTTCCTGTGAAAGATCCGTTCATAGCTGACGTTGTATCAGTTCTTTTAAGTTCTCGATCCCCAGGAAATCCCTGACTCACCCGCAAGAAAAATAGGTGGGCGCGCTGCGCCTCAGATCGGATCCCAGGGCGTGATCGCCATCGAGGGCACGTTGGCAAAGAAGCTCGGCTCCATGGCCGGCATCGCGTGCTCTTCGATGGTCTGCGGCGTCCAGCCTTCGCTGCGCTGCAGCGAGCGGAGGATGCGCGGCTGGCTGAAGAGGTAGATCTCGTTCGCGCGCACGCCGAAGATCTGGCCCGACACCTTGGCACCCGCATCGCTGGCCAGGTAGACCGCCAGCGGCGCGATCTTCGCGCTCTCCATCTTCTTGAGCTTCTCGATACGCGCGATGGCTTCGGGGGTGTCGGCCGGGATGTTGGCGGTCATCGCCGTCCAGGCCCAGGGCGCGATGCAGTTGGAGCGGACATTGAACTTGGCCATGTCCATCGCGATCGATTTCGACAGGCCGACGATGCCCATCTTCGCCGCCGAGTAGTTACTCTGGCCGACATTGCCGATGAGGCCGCTCGTCGAGGTCATGTGGATGTAGCTGCCGCTGGCCTGGCTCTTGAAATGTTGTGCTGCTGCACGGGCGACGAAGAAAGACCCGTTCAGGTGCACATCCACCACCGTCTTCCATTCCTCCGGACTCATGTTGAAGAATATGCGGTCGCGGGTCACGCCCGCGTTGTTGATCACGCAATCGACACGTCCAAAGGTGTCAAGTGCCGTCTGGATGATGCGGTTGGCCGAGTCCCACTCGGCGACGCTTTCCACCGCCGCCACGGCCTCACCGCCGGCCGTCTCGATCTCGTCTACCACCAACTGCGCCGCTGCCCGCCCATCGGCATTGCGTGCCATGTCGTTGACCACCACCTTCGCGCCATGCGCGGCGAAGGCCAGCGCGAAGTCACGTCCGATGCCTGCGCCCGCGCCGGTGATCACGACCACCTTGTCTTGCACCTTGCCTGTCATTTGATCTCCATCAGTATTTTGTGAATTGGTCTTCAGGGCGCGATTTCCACGACACCCTGGTCCAGCACGACCACGTTGCGCTCATCCACCCGCGCACGCAGTCGCAGGAGCCGCTCGCTCTCGCGCCACAGCTGCACTTTCACGGTCTCGCCGGGATAGACCGGCGACGTGAAGCGCAGGCCCAGGGCGCACAGGCGCGTGGCGTCGTAGTCCAACTCGCTGCGCAGCACCGCATGGGCGGCCATGCCGTAGGTGGCCAGCCCGTGGAGGATGGGACGCGCAAAGCCGGCCCGGGCCGCCACACTGGGGTCGGCATGCAGCGGGTTGTCGTCGCCTGAGAGGCGGTAGATCAAGGCAGCCTGCGGCAGCGAGTGCATCTCCAACTCCACGTCTGCAGCGCGCTCCGGCATCTTTGGCAGCGCCTCCGGGGCGGGATCGGACATCCCGCTCGCGGCGCTGAAGCCGCCATCGCCCCGCAACATGCTGAGGTTGCGGCTCTCGACCAGCAGTTCGCCGTCTTCGCTGCGGATCTCGCGCAGCACCACGCCGATGGCGCCCTTGCCTTCGCCCTTGTCGGTGAGGGAGTGCACGCGGTTGCTGACCACCACCGTGCCCGCCGTCGGCAGCGGGCGATGAAAACGCAGATGCTGCTCACCGTGGACCAGGCGCAGCGCATCAGCTCCAGTACGAGGGTCTTTCCACCAGGCGCCTGGCGCCCCCATCACGGCGGCCATGGTGGGCATGACCTGCAATCCGCCTTCATAGACGTAGCGCAGTTGCCGTGCATCGCAGGGATCGGCACCGATGCCGATACCCAGAGCGTAGATCATGCAATCGCGTGCCGCATAACGGTAGCGCACATCGTCAAAAGCCCAGTTCTTGACGACTTGGTAATCGAGCATCGGAGAACCTCAGCAAGGCAATGAATTCAGTGACCCGTCCAGCGGGGTGAGCGTCGTTCGGCGAAGGCTCTGGGGCCCTCGATGGCATCGCCTGATGCGCGCATGCGCAGGACCGCCGGGAGCGCGTCCTGCTCGCGCAGGGCCTGCTCCAAGTCGGCCTGGGCCAAACCGGTCAAGATCGTCTGCTTGGACGCCCGCACCGCCAAAGGAGCCAGCGCCAGGATCTGCTCCGCCCACCGACGCGCCGCGGCCACCGCCTGGCCGACCGGCACCACCTCATTGACGAAGCCCAGACGCTGAGCCTCTGCAGCCACCGCCCGCCGGCCGGTCAGCGCCATGCCCATTGCCGCCTTGAGCCCGATCTGGCGCGGCAGGCGATGCAGACCGCCGGCCAAAGCCGCCAAGCCCACCTTGGGCTCGGGCAGACTGAAATGGGCCTGCTCGGTGGCGACCACGAGATCACAGGCCAGGGCCAACTCGAATCCGCCACCCGCAGCCAGCCCATTGACGGCGGCAATGACCGGCTTGTCCAGATCAAAGCGCGAAGTGAGCCCGCCGAAGCCGCTGGCTGGCATGGCCTGCCGACCTTGCTCGGCACGGAAATGCAGATCATTGCCGGCGCAGAAGGCCCGGTCGCCCGCACCGGTCAGGATGACTACCCATTGACCTGGGTCCTGTGCAAACGCATCAAAGGCCGAGGCCAGTTCGTGGTGTGCGGGCGGGTGCAGTGCATTCAGCCGTTCAGGCCGCTCCAACACCACCAGCGTCAGCGGGCCTTCGCGTTCGACACGGATGAACTGGTACACCCTGCCTCCAAGCGATCAGGCTTTTTCGAGGATGTGTACGGCGCAGGCGCTGCCCAGGCCCACAACATGGGTCATCCCGATGCGTGCGCCCTGTACCTGCCGCGCGCCGGCTTCGCCGCGCAGATGCGTGCAGATCTCGTACACATTGGCGATGCCGGTGGCACCCAGCGGATGGCCCTTGGATAGCAGGCCGCCGGACACATTCACCGGCACACGCCCGCCCAGTGCCGTGGCGCCGCTGTCGATCATGCGGCCGCTCTCGCCGTCGGCACAGAGGCCGAGGTTCTCGTAGTGCAGCAGCTCGGCGGTGGCGAAGCAATCGTGCAGCTCGACCAGGTTCACTTCATCGGGGCCGATGCCGGCCATCTCGTAAGCTGTCTTGGCGGCCAGGCGCGTCACCGTGTTGACGTCCTGCATGACCAGATTGCGCGGAGTGAATGGATCGCTCGCCAGGGCCGAGGCGCGCACGCGCACTGCGCGGCCCATCAGGCCCAACTCGCGCACCTTCTTCTCAGACATCAGCACGGCCGCCGCGGCGCCGTCGACGTTCACCGAGCACATCAGCTTGGTATTCGGGTAGGCGATCATTTCCGACCCCAACACCTCTTCCAGCGGCGTTTCCTTCTGGTACATCGCCTTGGGGTTCATCGTCGAGTGGTGGTGGTTCTTCACCGACACCTGGGCGAACTGCTGCAGCGTGGTGCCGTACTTGCGCATGTGCTCCATCCCCACCATGGCAAACACGGCAGGCATGGTCTCGGAGCCGATCAGACCTTCGGCCGGCAGAGGCTCGTTGCCCACCTTCTTTTTGACGATCATGCCGGCGGCCATCTTCTCGACGCCGATGCACAGCACTGTGTCATAGAGGCCGGCCTTAAGGGACGTCCAGCCTTCGCGCAGCGCGGTCGCGCCAGTGGCGCAGGCATTGGTGCAATTGACGACCGGGATCCCGGTCTGGCCGATCAGCTGCAGCGTGCGCTGGCCGGTCATGGTCTCGCCGATATTGCCACTGTAGAGCGCCTGGATGTCGCGCATCGAGAGGCCGCAATCGTCCAGGGCACCCAGCGCGGCTTGAGCCGCTAGCTGCACCACGGTCTTGTCGGCGTAGCGACCGAACTTGATCATGTCGATGCCGACAACGTAGATGTCCGCCATGGTGTCTTTCCTTCAAGCGGGAACGAAGAAATGCGCGAGAAAGCCAGCCCCTTCGGCGTTGGCAAGCTCCGCACCACGGAAGACCATCCGCACCGGCATGCCGAACTGCAATCGGCCCGGATTGGCTTCGACATCGAGCAGGTTGCCCTTCACGGTGCCCCCGTCCTTCAAGTCGACGATGGCCGAAATGAAGGGCACCTTGATGCCCGGGTAGCTGCGGTAGACGATGGTGTAGTTGTAGAGTGTGCCCTCGATGCCCATCTTCATGGCCTGCATCTCGCCGCGCTTGGTGCAGTGCCCGCAGTCCTCGCGCTGACCGAGATAGATCGCGCCACATGCCGAGCAGCGGCTGCCCTTGAGGTAGGGCGCGGCGCCATCTGCGGGAACCTCGGTGTAGGAAGTGGCAGGCTTGAGCGCCTGCCCGTCGTTGCTGTCCATATGGATGTTCCTCTCTGATTGGGAAGGCAAGTCGAGGGCTGCGTTCAGCGCAACTCCGTCCTGCCGTTCTTGATGACCATGACGCCGCGGGCCTTGACCCGGGCTTCGAACAAAATCGTCTTGCCTTCGCGCCACAGGTCGACGGTGAGCGTGTCCCCCGGCAGCACCGGTGCTGAAAAGCGTGCGGCGTGACTGGCGATGAGATCGGAATCGAAGCCACAGAAGGCCTGCAGCACGGCGCGGCACGTGAGCCCGTAAGTGCACAGGCCGTGCAGGATGGGCCGCTCGAAGCCGGCCACACGTGCAGTCTCGGGATCGGCATGCAAGGCGTTGCGGTCACCGCTGAGCCGGTAAAGCAAGGCCAGATCGGGCCGGGTGGGCAGATCCAGCGTCACATCCGGTGCGCGGCTCGGGCGCGCCACTGCAGATTCGCTGCCTTGCGCCGGCCCGCCAAACCCGCCGTCGCCGCGGGCGAAGGCCGTCCGCGTCAGCGTTGCAATCAGGGAACTGTCACCTGCATCGCGCAGCACGGTTTCGCGCACCACCACCGCGCCCTTGTCGACGCCCTTGTCATAAACCGCCGCGACGCGGCTGTCCGCCACGATGCGCCCCGAAGCCGGGATCGGCCGGTGCAACAGGGTCTGCTCTTCACCATGCAGCGTGCGGCGGCGGTCCAGCCCGATGCGCTCGGGGCCGATGCCCGCGCCCCAGGCGGCGACCGTAGCGAAGGTAGGCATCACCCGCAGCGCTTGTTCACAATTCTCGTAGACGTAGCGCAGCTCGTCCGCGTTGAGCGGGTCGCTGCCCAGCCCCACTCCGAGGGCATAGAGCATCACATCGCGTTCATTCCATTCGAAGCGCCGGCCCTCTTCGCGCAGCTCGAGCACGCCTGGATAGTCGATCGCCATGATCTTAGGCCTTGCTGGTGGGCCCGTAAGCGTTGACGTATTTCAGTTCGCGAGCAGGCATCAAGATCTGGCCCTTGGCGATGGCTGCCACCAAGTCACGGGCAGTGAAGTCTGCCGGCGGCGTGAAGCCATGACCCATCTCCATGCGGATCTCGCTGACGTAGCCGCCGCCCGCCAGCAGGGTCTTGCC
>NZ_JBFUIU010000268.1:0-11233 GCF_056401695.1 Variovorax sp. P4_D9 | reverse complement strand
TCGCTGGCCTGGTCGAGCACTTCATGCCAGTGCGCTTCGGCCGCGTGCGGCGAGGCGGCGTCGACCAGCATGGCGGTGGAGTGCAGGTAGCTGAGCCAGTCGCGGGCCTGGCATTCGGCCAGCGGGAGCGTCTCGCCCGGGTCGTCCTCGAAATCGATGTAGCCGATGGTGCCGTCGGGGCACTGCACCAAGTTGCGGTCGAAGGCCTGGCTCAGGTAGGTCCGGCGCGCATGCACGGCGGCGATGGCGGCCAGGCCCTCGCGCCAGGTCGCGAGCAGGGCGGCCGGTCCGGTGGCCGCGGCTTGGTCGAGCCGCTCCTGCAGCACCACCGGCGGCCGGCCGCTCTGCCCGAGGTCGGAGATCAGCAGGCCATCGCCCTGCTGCGCCAGCACTGCCGGCACCCGCAGGCCCGCGGCGCCGAGTTGCCGCAGCCGCTCGGCCTCGATTGCGATCGCCGCCTCGCCGCCCGGATTCGGTACCGGCTTCAGGACGTCGAGCCGCAGCGCGCCGGCGATCGCCGCCAGCAGGTGGTAGCGCAGCTTGCCGTGGCGCGGTCCGGCCTTCTTGAGCCAGACGCGCTCGCTGCCGAAGCGATGGCTGGCAACGGCCTTGGTCTGCTGCGGCAGCGTGACGCGCAGGAATTCGGCGTAGTCGGCCGGCTGCGGCGCCGCACCGGGCTCTAGCGGCGCCGGCGCCGAGGCCACGCCCTTGCGCATCTGCACGCGCGTGGACGACGCGCCTCGTCTCGCGGGGTTCATAGGGCGACGGCGAGGGGCTTGAAACTCTGGGCGCTGGCCAGCGGCCAGTAGGTGCGGAACACGTTGTGCTGGGCGTCAAGCGGCCCGAGCAGCGCACCGGGCTGCACCTGCATGATCAGGTTGCTGAGCAGTCGCACCTCGGCGTCCGAGATGCGTCGCACGATGTGGTGAGCTGTGATCTGCTGCGGATGGTCGAGCCCGGCGGCCTGCACCAGCTCTTGCAGCGCATGCAGCGTGCTGTGGTGGAAGTTGCGCACCCGGTCGGCCTTGGTCGGCACCACCAGCGCTTTCTGGCGCAACGGGTCCTGGGTGGTCACGCCGGTCGGGCAGAAGCCGGTGTGGCAGGCCTGGGCCTGAATGCAGCCCAGCGACATCATGAAACCGCGCGCCGCGTTGCACCAGTCGGCGCCCAGCGCCATCATCCGCGCCAGGTCGAAGGCGGTGATCACCTTGCCGGCGCAGCCGATCTTGATGCGCTCGCGCAGGCCGACCCCGACCAGCGTGTTGTGCACCAGCAGCAGGCCTTCCTGAAGCGGCGCGCCGACGTGGTCGCTGAACTCGACCGGCGCCGCGCCGGTGCCGCCCTCGGCGCCGTCGACCACGATGAAGTCGGGTGTCAGGCCGGTCTCCTGCATCGCCTTGACGATCGCAAACCATTCCCAGGGATGGCCCAGGCAGAACTTGAACCCGGTCGGCTTGCCGCCCGACAGCACCCGCAGCCGGGCGATGAAATGCATCATCTCGGTCGGCGTCGAGAAGGCGCTGTGGGACGACGGCGAGATGCAGTCCACGCTCACCGACACGCCGCGCGCGGCCGCGATCTCGGCCGTCACCTTGGGCGCCGGCAGCACGCCGCCGTGGCCGGGCTTGGCGCCCTGGCTCAGCTTGACCTCGATCATCTTGACCTGCGGATCGCGCGCGTTGGCGATGAAGCGCTCCTCGCTGAAGGAGCCGTCGTCGTGGCGGCAGCCGAAGTAACCCGAGCCGATCTCCCAGATCAGGTCGCCGCCGTGCACGCGGTGGTGGGAGGAGATCGAGCCTTCGCCGGTGTCGTGCGCGAAGCCGCCCAGCTTCGCGCCCTGGTTGAGCGCAAGAATCGCGTTGGCCGACAGCGCGCCGAAGCTCATCGCCGAGATGTTGAACACGCTGGCGCTGTAGGGCTGGGTGCAGACCTCGCCGGCCGGCGAGGCCGGGTTCGGGGTACCGCCGATGACGATACGGAAATCGTGGTCGGCGAGCCGGGTCGGCCGCATCGAGTGGTTGATCCACTCGTAGCCGGAGAGCGCGACGTCGAGCTGGGTGCCGAAGGGCCGGCTGTCGGGCTCGCCCTTGCTGCGCTGGTAGACCAGCGAGCGCTGGGCGCGCGAGAAGGGCGCGGCCTCGGCGTCGCTCTCGATGAAGTACTGCCGCAGTTCGGGGCGGATGTACTCGAGCAGGAAGCGCAGGTGGCCGATGACCGGGTAGTTGCGCAGGATCGCGTGCGGCGCCTGCCGCAGGTCGTGCACGCCGGTGCCGGTGAGCAGTCCGAAAGCAACCAGGGCGATCCAGGCCATCCAGAGCTGCGGGGCGAGCAGGACCGCCACGATGCTGGCGGCCAGCCCGGCCATGCACAGCGCGAACGCGGTGTAACGCGCCGGAAACGGCGCGATCGTCGGTGTCGAAATAGTGGGTCTCCCGGAAGCCTTGCTGCATCATAGAGGGCTGCATCCGTAATCCCATGACCACGCCGCCCGCCACCCCGACCCCCACCCCGCCCGAGCAAGCCCCCCTCGGCCCCGACGATTTCGACGCCCAGGACCAGGTCCTCGACACCCTGCGCGAGCAGGACGACGAGACCCCGCAATGGGAGTTCTGCGAGGGCTTCATGGCCGCGCTGGTCTGCACCCGGCGGCCGATCGAGCCGGCCGAGTACTGGCCGGTGCTGCTCGGCGAGGGCTTCGTGCCGGCGCAGCAAATGGAATTCGTCTGGCGCTGGAAGCGACGCTGGCGCGAGATCGAGACAGGCCTCGACGCCAACGTGGAGTCGCTCGACGACGAGCGCACCTGGCAGCCCGAGGTGCTCGACACCCGGGGCGCGATCGCCGCCCTGCCCGAGGAAGAACGCGCCGAAATGGACGGCGAGGCGGTCCCGGCCTTCGCCCAGGTCTGGGCGCTGGGCTTCATGTATGCGGTCGAGAACTGGCCCGATGACTGGGCGCCGCCGCGCGACAAGGAAGCGGCGCAGATGCTCGACGATGCGCTCGACGCCATCGTCACGCTGACCGAGGACGACACCGGCAAGCCCGCGCTCTCGATGTATTCCGACGACGGCCCGCCCAGCGTGAGCCAGCAGCGGGTGGATGATTTCGGCGCCGCGATCTGGGCCGTGTACGACCTGCGCCAGCTGTGGCGCAGCATGGGGCCGCGGGTGGAAACGATCCGCAAGGAGGCGACCCCGGGCCGCAACGACCCCTGCCCCTGCGGCAGCGGAAAGAAATACAAGAAGTGCCACGGTGCCGGCTGAGGCGGGCGTGCCGCCCGCGGCGATGCCGCTGCGCACCGCCTGGGCCATGGTGATGGCCCTGTGCACCGCGTTCGCACTGAGCCAGGCCTTTCGCACCGTCGGCGCGATCATGGCCAGCCAGCTGCAGGCCGAGTTCAAGTTGTCGGCGCAGGCTCTCGGCGTCTTCTCGGCCGCCTTCCACTTCGCCTTCGGCGCGATGCAGCTCTTCATGGGCATCGGCATCGACCTGCACGGGGTGCGCCGCACCGTGCTGACCGCCTTCCCGTTGGCCATCGTGGGCGCGCTGCTGTCCGCCGTGTCGACCGACTACGCGGTGCTGGTGGCCGGCCAGGTGCTGATCGGCATCGGCTGTGCGCCGGCCTTCCTGGTCTGCACGGTCTTCATCGCGCGCCATTTCCCGGCGGCGCGCTTCGCTTCGGTGTCGGGGCTGGTGCTGGGCATCGGCGGCGTCGGCATGCTGCTGACCGGCACGCCGCTCGCATGGCTGGTGCAGGAGCGCTCGTGGCGCATGGGCTTTGTCGTGCTGGCGGCCGCCTCGGTGCTGGCCTGGCTGGCGATCTGGCAGGGGGTGCGCGAGCCGGCGCGGCCGGACGGCCCGCCCCGGGAGTCGGTCGCGGCGGCGCTGCGGCAGTTCGGCGCGCTGTTCGCGCTGCCGCACACGCTCGGCATCATGGTGCTGGGCGCCGTGACCTATGCGGCCTTCATCTCGCTGCGCGGGCTCTGGCTCGGCCCGCTGCTGATCGAGCGCCACGCCTATTCACTGGTGCAGAGCGGCAACGTGGCGCTGGTCGTCTCGGTCGTCTCGCTGGTCGGCCCGCCGCTGTTCGGGCGGCTCGACCGCGAGGGCCCGGTGCGGCGGCGCCGCATCATCGGCTGCAGTCTGATCTATGCCGTGCTGTTCGCGGCGGTGGGCTTCTTCACCCAGGCCTGGATCGACGTCGGCGGCACCCTCCTGATCGGGCTGCTCGCCGGCTTCATCGTCTGGCAGTACGCCGACGTGCGGGCGGCCTATCCGGCGGCGCTCACGGGCCGCGCGATGGCGGTCTTCACGATGGCGATGTTCCTCGGCGTGGCCGTGATGCAGTGGGTTACGGGCGTCGCGGCCTCGGTCGGCGCGGCCCATGGGGTCGAGGCCTTCCGCGCCGTGCTGGGCACCATCGCGGTGCTGCTGGTCGCGGCGACGCTCGCGTTCGCCTGGCTGCCGGCCCCGGACCGGCCAAAATGGAGCCTGTAGAAGAATTTAAGATCCATGACCGAAACCACACCGATCCCTCCGCTGCCCGACCATCTGTCCATCGACCCGCGCAGCCCGCACCATGTCGCCGCCGTTTTCGAGCGCGACATCGGCATCCGCTTCAACGGCAAGGAGCGCTTCGACGTCGAGGAGTACTGCATCAGCGAAGGCTGGATCAAGGTGCCCGCGGGCCGCACGCTCGATCGCAAGGGCAAGCCGCTGCTGATCAAGCTCAAGGGCAAAGTCGAGGTGTTCTATCAAGACTGAGGCCCTCCCGAGGCGACGGTTCGCCATCGTCTCCAGCCTCGCGCTGGCCGCGCTGTGCGCCGGTTGCGCATCGCGGCCCGCGCCGCGCGTCACTGGGCTCGGCGACGGCGTCTTCAAGTCGCCGACCGCGCAGGACGCGGAATCCTATTGCCGCAGCTTCGGCGCCCCGCTGCGCTTCCTGGATTCCAGGGCGCCGGACGCCCCGGCAGGGGAAGTCGTCTTCCGCTGCGATTGAGCCCTGAAGGCGGGGCGCCCCCGCAGCGGTGCGGGCCGACCGAGCGCCAGGCTCAGATCTTGAACGCCCGCTGCACGTCCGGCCGCACCAGGTCCGCATAGTCGCGGTGCTTGCGGATGTAGCCGGCAATGAACTGGCAGACCGGGATCACGTGCTTGCCGTCGGCCCGGGCCTCGTCGAGCACATGCCGGGCCAAGGCCGATCCCACGCCCTTGCCTTCGTACGCTTCCAGCACCTCGGTGTGGGTGAACATGATGGCTTCGCTCAGCAGGTTGTATTCGCAGTAGCCCGCGAGATCGCCGCCGATACGGGCTTCGTAGCGGTGCTCGGCGGGATTGTTGGCGATCGTGATGTCGGTCATTGCGTGGCCAGTCGGATAGTCAGGGATTGCGGGCAAGAAAGGCTTGAAGGTTCGCCGCCGCGGTGGCGCGGACCTTCTTCTTGAGTATCGGCGACCAGCCCAGCAGCAGCCCGGGCGTGCCCAGCGCCTGCCGCGACCAGCGCCAGAAGTCGAAGCGGTCGCGCTGAGTCGCGATCAGGCCATCGGGCGTGAAGGTGAAGCGCGAGTCGATCGCATTGTCGACCACGCGCCCGGTGGCGCTGAACAGATAGTGCGCATCCCAATGCGCCCGGCCGCTCGTAGCGTCGGCCTCGACGTCGCGGTAGCTCAATTTCCAGACCTCGGCGCCCTTGGCCCGGGTGGCGCCGCACAGCATCTTCCACATGGCGCCAATCTCGCGCGCGCCGCGCAGCGAGAAGGCTTCGTCGTCGAAGCTCGCATCCGTGGCGTAGCACGTCACCATCGTTTCCGCATCGAGTCGGGCGAATGCGTCGTAGAGACGGCGGATATTTTCTTCAGGGGTCATTGGAAAAGAGGAATAGAGGGAGAAGAAATTAAGAAAAACAATGAGGGATTTTGTAATTTTGGGCCGCCGATTTGTCAAGTGATATTGCCAAATCGGTCCAAATGATTAAACGCGGTTTTGTTTCAGATTTTTCTTATGTGTCGAATATTCGAAGTGGAAAATAATTCACCTGCGCTGCAACGCGTCGTTGTTTTCTTATTCAGCCCGTTGCAGATACCTGGGTCACTTCCGCAATTTTCGCCGCCCTGCTGGCTGCAGGCAGCGCTTCGGCGGCAACGATCACGTTCACCGGCAGCGTGACCGCACGCACCTGCTAGTTCACCGGCGGCGCCGGCACCAACGGCGGCACTGGCGGCGACTTCACCGCCACCCTGCCGACCGTGACGGCCAGTCTTCTCGACGCGGCCTCCAAGACCACCGGCGACACCGCCTTCGCGATCAACGTCACGGATGGCGGCACGAGCGCCTCGTGCCCGGACGGCACGACCGCCAAGATGTCGTGGAATGCGTTCCAGGCCAACGTCGACCCGGCCGACGGCACGCTGAAGAACACCGCGGCGGCAGGTGCCGCCACCAACGTCGCCATCGCGCTCTACAACGTCAACGGCAGCCAGATCGATCTGAGCAACGCCAGCGACGTGAACAATCCGGCGGCGACCCTGGCCGGCGGCAGCGCCCAACTGCGCTACGTCGCCAAGTACAAGGCCATCGGCGGCGCCGCATCGGCCGGCGCGGTTCAGAGCGCGCTCGAATACATCGTCGAATTCAACTGACGCACGGCTTCGGCCGCCGTGCTCGCGCGGGTCCGACCGGGCCCGTGCGATTTCCCTTCAATTTCCTTTCAGACACAGGCTAGAGGCTAGAAGATGACTCCGTTGTTCGCCCGAATCGCCATTCCCGTTGTGGCCTTGCTGTGCTGTGCTGGCTCGCGCCTGCGCAGGCCAGCCCTGGTGATCGAGKGAACACGCATYGTCTTTCCCTCGTCGGCCAAGGACGTCACGGTCGGTGTCGTCAACCCCGACGCCAACGCCTACCTGATGCAGGCATGGCGGGACACGATTCCAGACGCCCAGAGCAAGCCCGAAGCGGCCAAGGTGCCGTTCATGCTGACCCCCGCGGTGAGCCGCATCGACGCCGGGGATGGCAGGAGTGTCCGAATCGTCGGGCTGCCTGCCGATCTGCCCCAGGATTGCGAGTCGCTCTGCCCTCAGCTTTCGATCAGCGCCGCCAGCTCCTGCAGCGCGTAGTGGACGGTGGCCGCGCGCACGGTGGCGCGGTCGCCGTCGAAGCGGCGGCGCTCGGTGCGCACCTGGCCRTCGACCGACCAGCCGAACCACACGGTGCCGACCGGCTTCTCGGGCGAGCCGCCGGTGGGTCCTGCCACGCCGGTGACGGCGACCGAGGCACGGGCCCGCGACCGCGCGATCGCGCCTTCGGCCATGGTCCGTGCCACGGGTTCGCTGACTGCGCCATGGGCCTCGATCAGCGCCGCGTCGACGCCGAGCATCTCGCTCTTGGCGTCGTTCGAATAGGTCACGAAGCCGCGCTCGAACCAGTTGCTGGAACCTGAAAGATCGGTGCATGCGCCGGCGATCAGTCCGCCGGTGCAACTTTCGGCCGTGGCCATCATCCAGCCCTTCTGCTGCAGCAGTTCGGACAGCCGCAGCACCAGGGCGGGAACGTCGAGGTCGGCGAGGGAAGTTGGGGTGGTTGGGTCCATGCGGTTCACCATGCGCGCCAGGCGGCAAGCACCAGCAGCGTGCAGAAGGCCGCCACCAGGTCGTCGAACAGGATGCCGAAGCCTGCCGCGCTCCAGCGCGTCGTGCCATCGGCCATCGGCCGCGGCTTGAACAGGCGGTCGGCCCAGCCCACCGGGCCCGGCTTGGCGGCATCGAAGAAGCGGAACAGCCCGAAGGCGATGAGCTGCAGCAGCAGGCCGCCGGGCAGCACCAGCCAGAGCACGATCCAGAAGGCGACCACTTCGTCCCAGACGATGGCGCCGGGATCCGCCACCTGCATATGGCGGGCCGTGACCGTGCAGGCCCACCAGCCGATCGGCAGCGAGGCCAAGATGACCCAGCCGATGGTGGCGTTCGAGAGCCAGCGCTCCATGACCAGGTAGGCGACCCAGGCCCACAGCGTGCCCACGGTGCCGGGCGCCCGGCGCGGCAGGCCGGAGCCGAAGCCCAGGGCGATCAGGTGCGCCGGATGCGCGAACAGGAAGCGCAGGGTCGGGCGGAACGGGGCGGCGGGTGCGGGGGAAGGGTGGGCGGTCGACATCAACCCGCAGTGTCGCGCATCTTTGGCGCGAGATCAGGCCGGCTGGAAATGCTGGCTGAGGCGGCGGGCCACGGCCTGGGGTGTGTTGCGCAGCGCATCGACCGCGCAGGCACCGAGGAAGAGTCCATCGAGCTTCAGTTCCGCCTGGGCGAAATAGCGGCCCAGCGACTCGCCCGCGTCGCGCAGGCAATGCTCAAGTGCACCGAAGGTGCGGCTTTCCTCCCGCGCCGCGCCGCCCTGGGCGCTGATGCGGTGGCAGTACGCGTTCGGCCCGACGCGTTGGATGTCGATCAAGGGCTTCATTCGTGGGGCGGGAGTCGGGGTTGTTCTGCAATGAAAAACTTCAACTCGCAGATGGTGGCCCCAAGGTCGACCGGGGTAAATAGTCCATTTGGACCGGTTCGACTTCGCGCAGAATTGCCGCTTCATGCTGCCGGCCCGGATTCTCCTCATCGACGACCACGCGTTGTTCCGCTGCGGACTTCGCATGGTGCTCGCATCCGGCATCCCCGAACTGGAAGTGGCGGAGGCGGGTTCGCTCGAAGAGGGCCTGCGCGCAGGCATGGACTCGCCCGCGCTGGTGCTGCTCGACATCCAGCTGCACGGACTCAACGGCCTCGAAGGCATCGCGCTGGTCAAGCGCAAGTGGCCCGACGCGGCGGTCGTCATCCTGTCGTCCGATGCCGGCCCGAACAACGTGCGGATGGCGCTGGAGCGCGGCGCGGCGGCCTTCGTCTCGAAGGCCGACAGCGCCGACAACATCCTGGCCTTGATCGAACGGCTGCGCCGCGGCGAACCCGCCAGCCTCGCCACGCAGGCACCGGCGGCCGAAGGCGCCGCAGTTCCCCAGCTGCTGACACCGCGCCAGTTCGAGGTGCTCGACCTGCTGTGCCAGGGACTGCCGAACAAGGTCATCGGCCGCCGCCTCGGGCTGTCGGAGAACACCGTGCGTGGTCACGTGCAGGCGGTGCTGGCGGCGCTCCAGGTGTCGAGCCGGTCCGAGGCCGGCTTCGCGGCTCGGCGCAGGGGGCTGGTCGCCTGATGCACAAGTTCCTGCGCCTGGCCGATGGGCGCACGCTGGTCGAGCAGCTCCGGCTGCAGCTCGGCAACGTCGGCAGCTCGGTCATCCCGACGATCGGCGTCGCGCTGCTGCTGGTCTGGGTGCTCGCCAACGAGGGCAATGCGCTGGCCCTGCGGCTCTGGGCCGGCGTCCTGATCCTGATCAAGCTGTACTGCGCCCGCGATGCCCGGCGCACGCTGGCCGGCGAGATCTCGTTCGAATGCGCGCCCCGCCTCGTCTGGCGGCAGATCATGCTCAATGCCATCGATGCCGCCGCCTGGGGGGCCCTGGCCTGGGTGGCGCTGGGCGGCGCCACGGTCGCCGGCAGCATCCTCGTGATCGCGGTGCTGGCCGGCGTGGCCGGCAGCTCGATGTCCTCGCTGTCGCCGGTGCTGCCGGTGTTCATCGTCTTCGGCGCGGTCGAGTTGGCCGTGGTGTGGGCCAAGCTGGTGCGACTGGGCGATCCGGCCTACAGCGCACTGGGGGTGGCCGCGTTCCTGTACATCGCCACGCTGCTGGGCCAGGCCCGCAACAGCGCCCGGGCAGCCCGCGCGGCGATCGACCTGCGCTTCGAGAACCTGGAGCTGATCGAGCGCCTGCGGGTCGAGACAGGCCACGCGCAGGCGGCGCAGCTGAAGGCCGACCAGGCGAACCTGGCCAAGTCCAGGTTCCTCGCCGCCGCCAGCCACGACCTGCGCCAGCCGATCCACGCGCAGGGCCTGTTCCTCGAGGTTCTGGCCCGCAGCAAGTTGTCGGCCTCCCAGTACGACGCGCTGGCCAATGCCCGCGCCACCTGGCAGGCGTCGGCCGAGATGCTCGACACCCTGCTCGACTTCTCGCGCATCGAGGCCGGGGTGGTCGAGCCGCAGAAGCAGGACTTCCTGCTGCAGCCGCTGTTGAACCGGATCGAGAACGAACTGGCGCCGCAGGCCGACGCCAAGGGCATCGTCTACCGCTCGCGCGAGACCCACGCGGCGGTGCGCTCCGACCCGGCGCTGGTGGCGCTGATCTTGCGCAACCTGGTGTCGAACGCGATCCGCTACACCGACAGCGGCGGCGTGCTGGTGGCCTGCCGCGGCCGTGGGCGGGAGTTGCTGCTCGAAGTCTGGGACACTGGCATCGGCATCGCGCCGACTCAGCACAGCGAGATCTTTCGCGAGTTCCATCAGCTCGGCAACGCCGAGCGCGACCGGCGCAAGGGCCTGGGGCTGGGCCTGGCGATCGCGCAGGGCCTGGCGCGGGCGCTCGGCCACTCGCTGTCGCTGGTGTCCGAGCCGGGGCGTGGCAGCGTGTTCAGGCTGGCGCTGCCGATCGCGCAGGGCGGTGTCGCGAGCGCCGGTTTCGAGGCCGCCGCCGGCCATGCGCGGGTTTTCGACGTCCGGGTGCTGGTGATCGACGACGACGAGGCGGTGCGCGCCGGCATGCAGCAGCTGCTGACCGCCTGGGGCTGCGAATGCGATGTCGCCGACTCGATCGAGGAGGCCCAGGCGCTGGCGCGGGCCCATCCGCCGGGGCTGGTGATCAGCGACTACCGCCTGCGCGAACTGCGCACAGGCGCCGAGGCCATCGCGGCATTGCGCGCCGAGTTCGGCGAGCAGCTGCCGGCGCTGCTGATCACCGGCGACACGGCGCCGCAGCGGCTGCGCGAGGCCCGCGCCAGCGGCGTGCCGCTGCTGCACAAGCCGGTGTCGCCGAACGAGCTCTACCGCGGGCTGACCTGCGTGCTGAACGATCTCGAGATCGATTCGGCCTTCGCGGTGCTGGAGGCCGTGCCGATCGAGAATCGCCGCCGCGCTTGAGGTGGCCCGGCGCCGGCCTGAGCGTTCAGGCGAAGTGGTCGAAGGACGCGAAGCGCTGCGTCACGGCAGCGCCTTGCGCGTCGACCAGCCGCAGGCCCGCCTCGGCCTCGATGGCGCCGATCCGAGTGACCGGCGTCGCGCTCGCGCGGCCGGCTTGCTCGACCGCGGCGCGCGCCGACGCCGGCGCGGTGAACGCGAGCTCGTAGTCGTCGCCGCCGGCCAGCGTGCAGG
>NZ_JBFUIU010000267.1:0-11241 GCF_056401695.1 Variovorax sp. P4_D9 | reverse complement strand
GCAGCATGGCCGCGGGCTACGCGGGCCTGGACAACGAGCTCTTCTACATGGACAAGACCATGATGGTCTTCGGCGACGCCAAGAAGGTGGTCGAGGACATGGCCAAGGCGATCGAGTAGCGCTTACCCGCTTTCATGCCGTGAGCGCGGGCCGGCATCTGCCAGAATCGGCGCCTGTGCCGGAACGCCCTCTTCATTGTCGGCCGCATGGATGACAACGTTATCGCTCCTACGCAACCCGCACATGCAAAGTACCGGCCGATCGCTGTCGCGCAGCCTGAGCATGGGTGTCGTCGATGCACTGAGCCATCGGATCCGGATCGGCCCTCTTCGCGCCGGCGACAAGTTGCCCACCGAGGCCGAGATCATGAATGAGTTCGGCGTCAGCCGGACCGTGGTCAGGGAAGCGCTCTCGAGGCTGCAGGCCGCGGGCATGGTGCAGTCTCGGCGAGGCGTGGGCACCTTCGTGGTCGGCGCCTCGCGGGCCAAGCCGTTCCAGGTCGACAGCAGCCCGGACGACAGCCTCGCCCAGGCGCTGGCATTGATCGAGTTGCGCATCGGCCTGGAAACCGAAGCGGCCGCGCTGGCGGCGCAGCGTCGGGTGGCCGTGGATCTGGAGGCCATCGCCGCCGCGCTCAACGCCTTCAAGACGGCCATGGCGCAAGGCATGGACACCGCGGTGCCCGACTTCCAGTTTCATCTCGAAATCGCGCGGGCCGCCCACAGCCCGCATTTCGCCGCCGTCCTCGAAGCGCTGGGTCCGACCTGCGTGCCGACCTCGTTCCTGGAAGCCACGGGCGGGGAAGAACCGAGCATCGCCTCGAGGGACCAGGTGCTGCGGGAGCATCGAAGCATCGCCCACGCGATCGTGCAGCAGGACGTCGATGCCGCACGTGCCGCCATGCGAACCCACCTGGTGAACGGCCACGAGCGGCGTCGCGCTTCCGAACTGCCGAAACAGCCGCTGCAACGTTATTAGGGTTTGATCACCCTAATCCACGGTCGATTGCCGCTCGATCATGCGGAACCCGACATCGATGACGGGCTTCGCAATCGTTTCACCGCGGCAGCGGTCGATGATCAGTCGGGCCGCCAGGCGGCCGATCTCGGCACCGTCCACGTGGACGGTGGAGATCGAGGGTACCGTGTGGCCACCGAAATCCGCGTTGCCGAAGCCGCAGATCGCCAGGTCCTGGGGAACCCGCAAGCCCCGTGCGAGCGCTTCCACGATCACGCCATGCGCCAGCTGGTCCGAACTGCAGCAGATCGCCTCCAGATGCGGGTCCTTCTCCAGCAGTTCCCCGAGTGCGCGGCGGCCCAGTTCGAGGCTGCTGGGTGCCGGCACGAAAGCGGTCGGCAGCTCGCGGCCGATCGTGGTTTGAAATCCATCCCGCCGCATTCGCGCACGAAGGTCGTCGCCGGTCGCGATGCCGATCCGCTTCCAGCCCTTGCCGAGAAAATAGCCGGCCACCGCACTTCCAACCTTCAAGTGCGAGAAGCCGACCAGCATGTCGATCGGCCGATCGCTGAGGTCCCAGGTCTCGACCACCGGAATGCCGGATCTGCGCAGCCGGTCCCGGGCTCGCTGGGACTGCACGAGGCCGGTGATGACGATGCCGTCGGGCTGCCGGCCGATCATCGTGTTGAGCACCGTCTCCTCGCGTTCCGCGTCGTAGGCGGTCTGGCCCAGGATCAACTGATAGCCGGCCGCCGCCAGCTCGGTGGTCAGCGCCTGCACCGTCGGCAGGAACTGAGACACGGACAAGGCCGGCACGATGCCGCCGACCATCAGGCTGCGCTTCGACTTGAGCCCGCCGGCGAGYAGGTTCGGGATGTAGCCGGTCGATTCGACCGCCGCGTGCACCTTCTCGATCGTTTTCTCCGAGACCACGCCTGGATTGGTGAGCGCGCGCGAAGCGGTGATCAGCGAAACGCCTGCGGCCTTGGCCACGTCGTGCAGCGTGGCCGCCTTGAAAGGAGAAACGGCATTCATTCGGCTGTGGGGCGTCCGGGCATGTGGAGGTGAAGGCCAGACCCTACCAAATCCGGGCCACCTGTCACTGACATCGTTGAGCGGAACGGGCTCGGGCATCACCCCTCCAAGGCCTGGAATACCCCTATTAAAAGTTCGTTGACGGATGAAAATGACAACGATATCATTTTCGCAGCGTGGCCGCTCGCGTCTCGCGATACATTATCGACATGAAGCAGCACAGTGGGCTTGATTCTCAGAACAGAGTCAAAAATGACAACGTTACCATTCCAAGGAGACATTTCATGAAGAAGTACCTGGGCGCGATCGCGCTGAGTCTGGCGGCCCTGGCTGCCCATGCGCAGGCCTGGCCCGAGAAGACCGTTACCCTGGTGGTGCCGTTCCCGCCGGGCGGCTCGACCGACCAGGTGGCGCGCGCCATCGCTCCGCGCCTGACCGACAAGTTCAAGCAGTCCTTTCTCGTCGACAACAAGGCGGGGGCCACGGGCACCATCGGCGCCACCTTCGTCAAGCGCGCGGCGCCCGACGGCGCGACCTTCCTGGTGACCTCGCTCGGTCCGCTGGTCATCGTGCCGCACCTGGTCAAGGGCCTGCAATACGACGCGCTGAAGGATTTCGACCTGATCACCGTGGCGGTGGCATCGCCGAACGTGCTGGTGGTGCCCGCGAACTCGCCGCACAAGAGCGTGGCCGACGTGATCGCCTACGAAAAGGCGAATCCCGGCAAGATGACCTTCGCATCGGCCGGCAACGGCTCCAGCGACCACCTGACCGCCGAGCTCTTCTGGCAGCAGACCGCCACCCAGGGCATCCATGTCCCCTACAAGGGGGGGTCGCCAGCCCACACCGACCTCATGGGAGGCCAGGTCGATGCGTCCTTCCAGAATATCAACTCGGTCGCGCAGTACATCAAGGGCGGCAAGATGCGCGCGCTCGCCGTCACCAGCCCGAAGCGCTCGCCCGTGCTGCCCGACGTGCCGACCCTGGCCGAGGCGGGGGTCAAGAATGTCGAAGTCGCTTCCTGGCAAGCCATCGTCGCGCCCAAGGGCTTGTCCCCGGCGGTGCGGGATAAGGCCCATGCGGCCTTCGTCGAAGCGCTCAACGACCCGAAGGTCAAGGACCAGTTCACCTCGATCGGATTCGAAATGGTCGCCAACTCCCCGGCCCAGTTCACCGAATTCCAGCAGAAGGAATTCGCACGCTGGAAGAAGGTGATCGAGACCGGAAAGATCACGATCGACTGAGCGCACGCCGAACCCCTGAAAGCCATCCCGTCATGACCCCCTCCTCTCCTTCCTTCGCCAGCGACAGCATTGCCTGGGTTCGCGTCTCCTCGTGCTATCTGCCGCTGGCCAACCCGATCAGCGACGCCAAGGTCCTGACCGGCCGCCAGAAACCGATGACCGAGATCGCGATGCTGTTCGCCGAAATCGAAACCAAGGACGGCCACCGGGGTCTGGGCTTCAGCTACTCGAAGCGAGCCGGTGGCCCGGGCCAGTTCGCGCATGCGAAGGAGATTGCGCCGGCGCTGATCGGCGAAGACCCGAGCGACATCTCGAAGCTCTGGACCAAGCTCTGCTGGGCCGGCGCATCGGTCGGGCGCAGCGGCATGGCCGTGCAGGCGATCGGCGCCTTCGACGTCGCGCTCTACGACCTGAAGGCCCGGCGCGCTGGCCTCCCGCTGTCCAAGCTGCTCGGCTCGCAACGCGACTCCGTGCAGTGCTACAACACCTCCGGCGGCTTCCTGCACACGCCGCTGGACCAGCTGCTGGTGAACGCGGCGGCCTCGCGCGATCGCGGCATCGGCGGCATCAAGCTCAAGGTCGGGCAGCCCGACCGCGCATTGGACATCCGGCGCGTGGAGGCGGTGCGCAAGCACCTCGGCGACGACATGCCGCTGATGGTCGATGCCAATCAGCAATGGGACCGGCCGACGGCGCAGCGCATGTGCCGCATCTTCGAGCAGTACAACCTGGTCTGGATCGAAGAGCCGCTCGATGCCTATGACTTCGAGGGTCACGCGGCGCTGGCCGCCCAATTCGATACGCCGATCGCCACTGGCGAGATGCTGACCAGTGCGGCGGAGCACGGCGAACTCATCCGTCACCGTGCCGCCGACTACCTGATGCCCGATGCGCCCCGCGTCGGCGGGATCACACCCTTCCTCAAGGTTGCCGGCCTGGCGGAGCAGGCCGGCCTCGGCCTCGGGCCGCACTTTGCGATGGAACTGCACGTCCATCTTGGCGCGGTCTACGCGACCGAGCCCTGGGTCGAGCACTTCGACTGGCTCGAGCCCCTGTTCAACGAACGCCTCGAGATCAGCAACGGCCGCATGCGGGTGCCGACCCGGCCGGGCCTCGGGCTGAGCCTGAGCGACCAGGTCAAGGGCTGGACGCGCGAAGAAGCCGAGGTGGGCAAGCGCGCCTGACATCACACGCCCCCGAAACTCCGAAGGACCCTCATGGCTGAAACACTCACACCCGCGCCGCTCACCATCCGCATGAACGCGAACGACAACGTCGCGATCGTGGCCAACGACGGCGGGCTCGCGGCCGGCACGGTCTTTCCTTCGGGCCTCACGCTGCGCGAGAAGGTGCCGCAGGCGCACAAGGTGGCGCTGGTCGACATCCCCGAAGGCGGGGCGGTGCGCCGCTACGACGTCGCGATCGGCTACGCGCTCAAGGACATCCCGGCCGGCAGCTGGGTCCACGAGCGGCTCTTGAAGATGCCCGCCGCGCGCGCGCTCGAAGGCCTGCCGATCGCCACCGTGAAGCCGCCCGCGCTGCCGCCGCTGGAGGGCTACAGCTTCGAGGGCTACCGCAATCCGGACGGCTCGGTCGGCACCCGCAACATCCTGGCCATCACCCAGACCGTGCAGTGCGTGGCGGGCGTGACCGCGTTCGCGGTCCAGCGCATCAAGGCCGAGCTGCTGCCCAGGTACCCGAACGTCGACGACGTCGTGGCGCTCGAACACAGCTACGGCTGTGGCGTTGCGATCGACGCCCCCGACGCCGTCATCCCGATCCGCACGCTGCGCAACATCAGCCTCAATCCGAACTTCGGCGGCGAGGTGATGGTGGTCAGCCTGGGCTGCGAGAAGCTGCAGCCCGAGCGGCTGATGCCGCCCGGCACCATCCCGCTGGTGGACGAGCGCAACGTGGCCGACGTCGGCGACAGCGCCGAGGCCAAGCTCGACGTGGTCTGCCTGCAGGACGATGCGCACGTCGGCTTCATGTCGATGGTCGASGCGATCCTGCGCCAGGCCGAGGAGCACCTCGAGCGCCTGAACGAYCGSCGGCGCGAGACCGTGCCCGCCAGCGAGCTGGTGGTCGGCGTGCAGTGCGGCGGCAGCGACGCCTTCTCGGGCGTCACCGCCAACCCGGCGGTCGGCTTCTGCACCGACTTGCTGGTGCGCGCCGGCGCCACCGTGATGTTCTCGGAGGTGACCGAGGTGCGCGACGGCATCGACCAGCTCACCTCGCGCGCCAGCACGCCGGAGGTGGCCGAGGCGATGATCCGCGAGATGGCCTGGTACGACGCCTACCTCGACAAGGGGCGGGTGGACCGCAGCGCCAACACCACGCCCGGCAACAAGAAGGGCGGCCTGTCGAACATCGTGGAGAAGGCGATGGGCTCGATCGTCAAGAGCGGCAGCGCGCCGATCTCGGGCGTGGTCGCACCGGGCGAGAAGGCCCGCCAGAAGGGGCTGCTCTATGCGGCCACGCCGGCCAGCGACTTCATCTGCGGCACGCTGCAGCTGGCCGCCGGCATGAACCTGCATGTCTTCACCACCGGGCGCGGCACGCCCTACGGGCTGGCCGAGGTGCCGGTGATCAAGGTCGCCACCCGCAGCGACCTGGCGMGGCGCTGGCATGACCTGATGGACGTCAATGCCGGGCGCATCGCCGACGGAGAGGCGAGCATCGAGGACATCGGCTGGGAGATGTTCCGGCTGATGCTCGAGGTCGCCAGCGGCCGCCGCAAGACCTGGGCCGAGCAGTGGAAGCTGCACAACGCGCTGGTGCTGTTCAACCCGGCACCAGTCACCTGAAGCGCGTGTGCTCGACAGTTGCGAAGCGGCCCCTTCACGGGCACGATATCGCTGCGCTGTGGAGAAAACCCTGCGCTCGCCTGCCGGCGCCCGGTCGCGCCTGCCGAACCGCACGGGATCCACCACGCGCCGCCCATGTCCTTCCTCTGGCCCCAGTACCTCTGGTTATTGCCGCTGCTGGCACTGCTGCCGGCGGCATACGCCTGGCTGATTCGGCGCCGAAGCAAGGCGGCCGTGCGCTACAGCAGCCTGGGCGATGTCCGCGCGGCGGCGGCCGGCCGAAACTGGCGGCGGCACCTGCCGCCGGCGTTGTTCCTGGTGGCTTGCTCGGGCTTGCTGCTCGCCGCGGCGCGTCCCGTGGCGCGGGTGCCGCTGCCCTGGGCACGGTCGTCGATCATGCTCGCCATGGACGTGTCGCTCAGCATGCGGGTCAGCGACGTCAAGCCGACCCGGATGGCCGCCGCACAGGAATCAGCGAAGTCGTTCCTCCGCGAACTGCCGAAGAACATCGAAGTCGGGCTGGTCACGTTCGCCGGCAGTGGCCAGGTCGCCCAGCGCACGACACTGAATCGCGAGTCCCTGGTCGCGGTTATCGACGCCATCCAGATGCAGGTCGGGACCGCGGTGGGCGATGCCATCGTGCTGTGTCTGGCGGAGCTGTTTCCAGACCAGGGCATCGATCTCGGCGAGCTGACTTTCGGCAGCAGGCCGCAGGGGCGCAGCCTGGACGAGAAGGCGAAGGCGCCGCCGAAGGAGATCACCCCGGTGGCCCCGGGCTCGTACGACTCCGCCGCGATCATCCTGCTGAGCGACGGCCGTCGCACGACCGGGATCGATACGCTGGCAGCGGCGAAGATGGCCGCCGATCGCGGCGTCCGCATCTACGTGGTGGGGCTGGGGACGGTGGATGGCGACGCCGCCACGTCCGATGGCATGGCCATCTACATGAGGCTGGACGAACCGACCCTGCGCGAAGTGGCGCGCATTACCGACGGCGAGTACCTCCACGCCGRCACGGCGGAGGCGCTGCGCAGCGTCTACGAAAAGCTCGGCTCGCGGGTGCAGGTGCTGACGCGCGAAACCGAACTCACCGGCTTGCTGGCCCTGATCTCGGCCATCGTTGCGCTGACGGCAACGATGCTGTCGATGCTCTGGTTCGGGCGAGTCCACTGAACGCCGCTCGCGGCACCTCAATCAGCGCATTGCTCAGGTCACAGCAGTCAGCGCAGGGCGGATATTCTTCAATCGAGCTCGACATCCCCGAGCGGAACGCCGCACATCCCGGCCAGTACCTCTACAACGATGGCATGGTCCTGGCGTTGCGGCGCACCGGAAACCGCTACGGCACCCACGCAATCGCCATTGATCACTCGAATTGGGAATCCGCCGCCGTGAACGGCATAGTCGCGCACCGGCAGTCGCCTGTCTTGCTCGAGCGAGACATCTTCCTTCTCGAGTGATCTTCCGACGGCGTATGAACTTCTTTGGAGCAACTCGACCGTGTTGCGCTTGCGTCGAGCCCAATCGGCGTTCTCTGGCTTGGTGCCCGGCATCGCAAAGAAAAAGATCGTCTCGCCCGCCAGGCGAATTTCGATGCTCAGGTTCACGCCGACCGCTTCGCAATGGGCCCGGAGCCTTGTCCCCAGTTCCCATGCTACGGCGTTGTCGAAGTGGGTGAAACAAAGGCGCCGCTCCTGTTCAGCCATGYGATCCAGGTCTCGTTCGATGTTCATTCGATACTCCTTGCTGGCTGCTCGACCAGGGCTGCTGACACCCCCGATCCTGCGCTGTTCCTTGAAGTGGATGTCGCTAGGAAATACGCCCGAGGATATGGTCGACGGCTTTCTCGGCGACCATGATGGTCGGGGCGTTCGTATTGCACGAAGGAACACGTGGCATGACAGAAGCATCGACGACCCGCAGCCCTTGCATGCCTATCACGCGCAAGTCCGGGGACACGACGCTTGCCGGGTCACTCTCGGGCCCTATCCGACACGTACCGACGGGGTGATGGTCCGTCTTCGCATTGGCACACGCATAGTCGAAGAGGTCCTGGTCGCTCGAGAGGCGCGCGCCAGGAAGGATCTCGGTCTGAACGTAGCGGTGCATCGCCGCCTGCGACAGGATCTCGCGCGCCAGCCGCAGCCCCTTGATCGACATCTCCCGGTCGTGGGGATCCGACCAATAGTTCGGATCCAGAAGCGGCGCGGCCGCGGGATCCTGGCTCGCGAGCCGCACCGTGCCGCGAGAACGTGGCCGGAGGTATGCAGTATTGAGCGTGACTCCGGCATTCTGCAATTTCGCCATTCCCGCCTCGATACCCGACCCCAGGCCCAGGTGAAACTGGATGTCGGGCGATCGCGCGTTGACCCTGGGATCGGCGTACCAGAAGCCTCCCGTCTCGAAGAGACTCGACGCGACCGGCCCAGTCTTGAGCAGCAAGTACTGCAGGCCCGCCAACGCGGCATGCTGGGGCTTGTTGAACTTGTCATAGGTGTGATCGCCGGTGCACTCTGCGATGACGAACAGATCCAGATGATCCTGCAGGTTTTCCCCCACACCCGGCAGGTCATGCATCACCGGCACGCCGACCGCACGCAGGTGGTCGGCGGG
The DNA here is from genome assembly GCF_056401695.1 of Variovorax sp. P4_D9. Classification (NCBI taxonomy): domain Bacteria; kingdom Pseudomonadati; phylum Pseudomonadota; class Betaproteobacteria; order Burkholderiales; family Comamonadaceae; genus Variovorax; species Variovorax sp. P4_D9. The sequence goes on along the minus strand of NZ_JBFUIU010000267.1, from coordinate 2,585 downwards.
TCCGACCCCCGATTGCATCAGGAGCTTCGGAGAGCCGATGGCGCCGGACGAAACGACGACTTCCCGGTCGGCCCGAATCAGGCGCGGCCTCGCGTTGTCGGCGCTCACGATCTCGACGCCAATGGYGCGACCGCGCTCGGTGACGATGCGCAGCGCGCGTGTGTTCATCATCACGCGCAGGTTCGATCGTGCCCGAACCTGCTTGTCGAGGAATCCCGTCGATGTCGACGAACGGCGCGCATTCAGTTGCGTGAGCTGGTAGTAGCCGAGCCCGTCCTGCCTGGCACCATTGAAATCGGGGTTGAAGGGGATGCCGAGCTCCTGCCCTGCCTGAAAGAAGGCCTCGCAGATCGGCAACGGGCTGATGGGGTTGGAGACGCCCAGAGGCCCGCCGTAGGCGTGGAACTCGTTCGCGAATCGCTGGTTGTTCTCGGACCGCTTGAAGTAGGGCAGGACGTCGCGGTAGGACCATCCGGTGGCGCCCTCCTCGCTCACCCACTCGTCGTAGTCCGCCGCAGCGCCACGCGTATACAGCTGCGCATTGATCGATGAACCGCCGCCGATCACCTTCGCCTGAGTGAAGCGCAGCACACGGTCTTTCAGATGCTTCTGAGGGACGGTGTGCCAGCCCCAGGATCCGATGCCACGCGTCATCTTCGCAAAGCCGGCAGGCATATGGAAGAAAGGATGCCGGTCGGAGCCGCCGGCCTCGAGCAGCAGCACCTTGATGGAGGGGTCGGCGCTCAGCCGGCTCGCCAAGACGCACCCCGCGGAACCGCCGCCGGTGATGATGTAGTCGTAGCTCTCGGTGGTCATAGTCTTGGAATCGAAAGGGCGCCGTCGACATGCACGACGCTGCCGGTTGAAAAGCCCAGCTGCCCGCCAGCCAACGCCGACACGGCGCGCGCCACATCCTCTGGATACCCCCAGCGCCCCATGGGAACGAGACCCTCCGCGATCCGTCGGTCATAGGCGCCGGCCACGCCCTCGGTCATTGGCGTCCGGATCACGCCGGGGCGGACCTCGAAAACACCGATGCCCAGGGGCGCCAGCCGCAGCGCGAACAGCTTTGTCAGCATGCCGAGGCCGGATTTCGACAGGCAATACTCACCCCTTTCGACCGAAGCCATCTCGACGCTGACCGAAGAGACGGTGACGATCGCGCGGGGTCCCGGCGACGGCGTATCCACCATGTGGCGTGCCACGGCCTGAGTGAAGAAGAAGGTGCCGCGCAGGTTCACGTCGAGCACCCGGTCGAATGACGCGGTCGTCACGTCCAGAAGGTCACCACGGCTCGGTGCGGGGATCCCCGCGTTGTTGACGAGGCAAGAGATGGGGCCGCGCCAGTCGACGATGCGAGCTATCACGGTCGCGTGATCCTCGACACGGCCGAGGTCCGACTCGAAGATCCGGGCGTCCCCGCCATGCTCGACGATTCCGGCCAGCGTGGGCTCGGCACCGCTCGCATCGATGTCAGTCAGGGCGATGTCGAAGCCGCGAGATGCGAGTTCGATCGCAATGCCCGCGCCGATGCCGCGTCGGGCGCCGGTCACAACGGCCAGAGGTCTCAGGGTGTTCATTACAAAACCTCCGTACGCAGATGGTGGCCGACCCGCAGCGCCTGGGCCGCGATGGTCAGGGCCGGATTGACCGCGGCCGACGAGGGGAAGAAGCTCGCGTCGACCACATAAAGGTTGTCGTGATCCCAGGCCTTGCACAAGGGATCGAGCGCCGAGGTCGCCGGGTCATGGCCGAAACGCACGGTGCCGCACTGGTGCGAAGGCGTGTCCATCGTGAAGGGCTTGGTCCACACGATCGGATAACCGGTGCGCTTGATGATTCCGGCGGCTTTTCGCACCCACTTGCGATGCGCGCCCATGTTGGTCCGATGCCAGCGCAGGTCGACGCTGCCATCCGCGTTGAGACGCACCGTGCTGTCACGGTGCGCGAGATCTTCGGACATCACGTACCAGTCGACGCTGTGCGAAGCCACCCACCGAAGCACGGCGCGCGGCGTCCAGGCGGGCATCGCACCGCGCAGGATGGGTTCGCTCAACTTGCCGAGCAGCTGCAGGTTCCCGAGCGGCGGCCCGCTCCCACCCGCGTCGGCGTCGCCGAAGTAGTAGTCGTTCAGCGATAGTGTCTTCGGAAACCGGGTGTCGTTGCGCCGGGTCGGATGAAGGGCCATCAATCCGGTGCAGTTGTGGTTCATGAAATGCCGACCCACCACGTCACTGGAGTTCGCCAGCCCGCGAGGATGGCGATCGTTGGCAGACCGTTGCAACAGGGCCGCGGAGTTGACTGCGCCCGCACTGAGCACAAACAGACCGGCACGAATGCGCGACCTCACGCCCCGCTCCTGGATCTCTGCCGCCACGATGCGCCGGCCGGTCTCATCCGTGATCAATCGCTCGACCATCGTCTCGCTGCGCAACTCGACGTTCGGCTGCAACAGCGCCGGGCGCACCAGGCACATCTCGGCATCCCCCTTGGCATCGATCCGGCAGGGGAACGCATCGCAGGTCCCGCAGCGCTGGCATCGACCACCAGGGCCGAAGTCCACTGCTGCCGGCATCGGGAACGGA
>NZ_JBFUIU010000266.1:0-11263 GCF_056401695.1 Variovorax sp. P4_D9 | reverse complement strand
GCCATAGGCCGGCGCCATGCAGGACCAGTGCGTCGTCGAGGAACCCGAGGCGCTGCGAGCGGTAAATCTCGGTCTCGGGCTTTCACAGACTTCCGGATGTCCCAGTTGGCCTTGGGTTCTCAGTCAGGCCAGTTCCGCCCGGCCTCCATGACGCCGACGGGATAGCCTTTTTCTGCCGCCCGCAGGGCGGCGACTCCGCCGAATCCGGAYCGGTCACGATCAAGTCGAAGTCGGACAACACTTCCCCTTTGCGGATTCCGAGAAGGCCATGTTCCTTCCGATCGTGGAGGTTGACCATCCCGGCGACCACGTACGCTTACGTACGTGCAGCTACTACGCCTCCCCTTTTTGATTTCGAGCGTGCCAGTCGAATCGGACTCGTCATTCTGCAGATCTGATCCACCAGCGCCTGCTCAGTGCCCTCGGCGCGCAGTCAAGCCTACGGCCCGGTCACGCTCCAAGCGGTGGCTCGACTTTGATGCGGATCAGATAGCCGTCGAGATGTAGAGCTTCAGCAGCACCGATGGATGATATGTAGCCCGACCGGTTGCTGCGGCACTGCAATCAACTGGCTGGAATTCGGTCCGGCATCAACCCCCAGCGGCCCTTGACGCCCTGCCCGGGCTCCATATTCAAGAGGTCGGTCCCTGAACGAAGAGCGTTCGGTGGGCATGTCATTGGCTCGATCGCAACGGCACGTCGTCGTCGCGACACGGCTCCCACGTCGTCGGCCGTGTAAACCATGAGGTATCGGAACAACGAATCCGCCCAAAGGCTGACACAGCGCCCCTCGTCTGGCCTCGCCACGAATGCGCGTGCGAGGCCGTCGGCCCCTCGCACGAGGTCCGTGTAGCCCGTATCGAGCCGCATTGAACCGATCGACCTCCGTTCGGTGAAATCCAGGTCCGACCCGGCAACCGGTTTGATTCCAATCGGTAGACCGCGGTCGTCCGTGACCAGACATCGGGTCGCCGGGATCTGCAGGACCGCGTCATCGATTGCGGTGCCGACTGTCAGGTAGGGATGGAAACCGATTCCGAAGGGCGCGGGGACGCTGGAGGCGTTTCGCGCCAGGATGGAAACCGTCAGGCCTGTCCCATCGAGCCGATACCCGACCTGCAGGTCGAGCCGCCACGGGTACCCCGGCTGCGGATGAAGCATGCAGGTCAACTCAACTCCATCGGCTGACTTCGATGCAGTTCGCCAAGGGAGCCATCGCACCAAACCGTGGATCGCGTTCTGCCGTTCGGGTTCGTCGAGCGCCGCTTGGCCCTCCCGACCCTCGAACTGGTATTTCCCGCCGTCGAGGCGGTTCGGCCAGGGAGCCAGCACCTGCCCGCGACCGCTGGGCGACCACTCGTCCATCCCGAACCCATCGATGATGTCCGCGCCCTCCACCGAGTAGTGGCGCAGGGTCGCGCCCACTTCTGTCACGATCGCCCGGTGCGAGCCGTGACGGATCTCGTGTTGCACGCCAGACGGCGGTGAAACTGCGGGGTCCGAGCTCATCGGGATCTGGCGGCTGACTCGCGTGCACCGGCAGCCTCGGTGAGGGCCATGGCGCTGGCGATGAGCGTCAGGTGAGTGAACGCCTGGGGGAAGTTGCCGATCAGTCGCTGATGCTCATGGTCGTATTCCTCGGAGAAGAGTCCGAGATCGTTTCGAAGAGCGAGCAACCGGTCGAACAGCGCCTGAGCCTCCTCGAGTCTTCCGAGCATGGCCAGATCATTGACCAACCAGAAGCTGCAGGCGAGGAACGCGCCTTCCCCGGGCGGCAATCCGTCGGCCGCGTCCTTATCCGGGATGTACCGCATCACGAAGCCGTCGCGCACGAGCTCCCGTTGGATGGCCTCCACCGTGCCTACCACGCGCGGGTCGGTAGCCGGCAGGAATCCGACCTGCGGGATCAGCAGCAGGGCCGCGTCGAGTTGCGTGGAGCCGTAGTACTGGGTGAACGTGTTCCGCTCGGCGTCGTAGCCTTTCCGGCACACCTCCTCGTGGATGTCGTCCCGCATCTGTAGCAATTCCTCCAGCGCGCCCTTGTAGCCCGACTCTTGCAACATCTTCACGACGCGGTCGGCGGCGACCCAGGCCATCACTTTTGAGTGGACGAATTGGCGCCGGGGTCCCCGAACCTCCCAAATGCCATCGTCAGGTTCGCGCCAATGGCGCTCGAGCCACTGGACGAAACTTTGCATGGGATTCAGCGCTTCGGCAACGGGAGTCATGCCGAGCCGACGTGCTCGATAGATCGCGTCGGCCAACTCCCCATACACGTCAAGCTGCAGCTGCCCGGAGGCAGCGTTCCCAACCCGCACAGGGGCGGACCCTTCGTAGCCCGGCAGCCAGCCGAGTTCGTACTCGTCGAGGCGGCGCTCTCCTCCAATCCCGTACATGATCTGCAGATCTTCGGGGTCGCCTGCGACGGCGCGGATCACCCAGTCGCGCCATTTCGTCGCTTCCTCGACATAGCCAGCAGCCATGAGCGCGTCCAGCGCGAGCGCGGCGTCCCGGATCCAACAGAACCGATAGTCCCAGTTGCGCACGCCGCCGAGGAACTCGGGGAGCGACGTGGTGGGCGCAGCCACCAGCCCGCCAGTGGGTGCGTAGGTGAGCGCCTTGAGCGTGATGAGGGAGCGTTCGACCTCGTCCTTCCACGCACCCTTGTAAGTCGAACGACCCGACCAGGCGCGCCACCAAGCCTCGGTCTCGGCCACGGCATCGACCGCATCGATCGGTGGCGGCGCGTCTTCCCAGGAGAGGTACCCCGTGAGAACGAAGGAAACGCGCTCGCCCGCGCGCACCGAGAAGTCGGCTTCGAGACAACGCTCCCGTGACGTGATCGGTACGTCGGCCCGCAACTCCACCGCCTCGGGTCCCGCCCCAGCACTCACCGCCTGATCCTTGGCGAGGATCCACGGGGCGGTCTTGCCGTAGTCGAACCGCGGGTTGAGCTGAACGGACATCGGTACGGTGCCGCGCACGCCCTCCACGACACGTACGATCCGTGGATGCGATACGCGCAGGGCCATGCAGTCGATGATCCGAGCCACGCCGTCGGCCGTCTCAAACTCTGTTTCGAGAACGAGCGTCGAGGGCCGATACCGTCGCGTCGTGGCGACGACGTCTCCGGCCGGAGCGATGCGCCATCTACCGTTCTGCTCCGTGCCGAGCAGGTTCGCGAAACACGCGGAAGAGTCGAAGCGCGGCAGACACAGCCAGTCGATCGAGCCATCGATGCCGACCAATGCCGCAGTGTGCATGTCGCCGATCAGTCCGTAGTCCTCGATGCGAAGAGCCACTCGACCTCCCGTAGGGCAGTCGGCGCCGTGGCGGAGTCAAACTTGAAACTGCGATGGCGCTACTTTGGATCAGTCTAGTCGCTTCACGGCGACCGTGGCGCTATTCGAGACCGAGGAATGTTACGAGCCGTTTGCTAACACGCTCGAGGCCTCGAAGGCATATCCGCAAAGGCGAACATCCTCGCATCATGCGCACGGATGATGCGCCGCTACGGTGATCTGAGCGCGCTCGCGGCGGTGCTCAGCCGGCGGACGTTGACGCGCAGGCGTCTAGCGCCTAACCTGAAGCCATACCCGTCCAAGGCTTCCCCCTTGCCGACCCTGGGCGCTCAATTCCAGGCACCCACTCCTGAACGGCAAGTCCCTGTCCAGAACCGGCACGAAAGMCGGTGCGACTTACGAGGCTATCGACGTGTTGCGGATTGCCTCCGGCTTTTCCTCTACATCTATCGCGATCGAGACACCCCATGCGAAGCGACGATCACTACGATTTCATCATCATCGGCAGCGGGGCCGGTGGCGGCACGCTCGCCCTCAAGCTGGCTCCTTCCGGCAAGCGCATTCTCATCCTCGAACGCGGCGACTATCTGCCGCGCGAGAAGCAGAATTGGGATCCGACCGAAGTCTTCGTGAAGAACCGTTACGTGTCGAAGGACGCGTGGTACGACTCGGACGGCAAGCCGTTCCAGCCGGGTGTGCATTACTTCGTCGGCGGCGCGACCAAGATGTTCGGCGCTGCGATGTTTCGATTGCGCGAACGGGATTTCACTGCTCATCGCACTGCCGACGGCTCGACGTCCGATTGGCCGATCCGATACGAGGAGCTCGAACCCTACTACACGCTGGCAGAAAAGCTCTACCACGTCCACGGCCAGCGCGGCGACGATCCCACCGATCCACCGGCCAGCGCGCCCTACGCGTTTCCACCCGTGAGCCACGAGCCGCGCGTTCAGGAGATCGCCGATGGCTTGAAACGCGCGGGTTATCGGCCGGCGTATGCGCCGACGGGCCTCATGCTCGACGAGGCGGACCGTCCCCACAGCCGGTGCATACGCTGCAATTCCTGCGACGGGTATCCCTGCCTTGTCCACGCCAAGGCGGACGCTGAAGTCATCGCCGTCCGGCCCGCTTTGCAGTACCCGAACGTGACGCTGAAGAGAAACGCCCATGTCCAGCGGCTCGAAACCGACGCCAGCGGACGCACGGTTACCAAGGTAGTCGTGCACCGCGATGGGCAGCGCGAGGAGTACACCGGCAGCATCGTCGTCGTGTCCTGCGGCGCGGCCAATTCCGCACGGCTGCTTCTCATGTCGGCGAACGAAAAACATCCGCGCGGCCTGGCCAACGGTTCGGACATGGTGGGTCGCCATTACATGTTTCACAACGCCGTCGCGTTGGTCGCCCTTTCCCGGCGCGAGAACCCGACCGAGTTCCAGAAGACGCTCACGATCAACGATTTCTATTTTGGCGCGCCGGACTATGAGTTTCCGCTYGGCAACATCCAGATGCTCGGCAAATCACAGGGGCCGATGTTCAAGGAGGATGCGCCGAAGTTCGCGCCCGGCTTCACGTTGGACCAGATGGCCCGGCACGCGGTGGATTTCTGGCTCACGAGTGAAGACTTGCCACTTCCGCAGAATCGCGTGACCGTGAATTCCAGAGGCGAAATCCAACTCCACTACGAGTTCACGAACGTGGAGCCGCTCAATCGCCTGCAAAGGAAACTGCAGGCGATGCTCGAGCACATGGACATGCATCCGCACCTCATCCCGAACACGCTCTACATGGGAAAGCACATTCCCATTGCCGGCGTCGCCCACCAGGCGGGCACCTGCCGGTTCGGCATCGACCCGAGTTCCTCCGTGCTCGACGTCAACTGCAAGGCGCACGAGCTCGACAACCTGTATGTCGTGGACACGAGCTTTTTCCCGAGCATCGGGGCGGTGAACCCGTCGTTGACCGCCATCGCGAACGCCTTGCGCGTCGGCGAGCATCTGCTGCAACGCGTTCGATGACGAACCACCCGATCGCTCGGCGCAAGGAAATCGCGGCCGTCTACGGCGCCGGCTTGATCCAGGGCGTGGCACTGGTCACGTTTCCGGCCGCAAGCGTCGTCTTCACGAGCGCGAACGCCTACGGTCTGTCGAGAACGGAATACGGCGGCATGTTCGTGCCCCAGGCGATTGCGGCAGTCGGCTCAGCGCTGCTGGGCGCCGGCTTGGCACGACGCCTCGGCGCCAAGCGCATCTACCTGATTGGACTCGGCGCGAATCTGGTGTCGATGGCGTTGCTCGTTCTGAGCCGGTTCGTGATGAGCGAACATGCGGTCGCCTACGTTGTCCTGCTCGCTGCCACCGGTTGCCTCGGCGTCGGCTTCGGGTTCACTGTGCCGACGCTCAACACGTTCGCGGCCGGGTTCTTTCCTCAGAAGGTGGACAAGGCGGTGTTGGCGCTGAACGCCCTGCTTGGATCGGGGACCGCCCTGGCGCCGATCCTTGTCGCGGTGTTCGTCGGTCTGGGCATCTGGTGGGGGCTCCCCGTGTTGGTTGGCGCGCTGGTCCTGGGTCTGCTCTTGTTCAGTGCACGATTGCCGCTCAGTCCGAGTGCGGAGGCCGACGGCGCCGGGGCCATGAGCGGGCGGACGAAGTTTCCTTTTCGGTTCTGGGTTTTCGCCTGCTTCGCGCTTCTGTACGGTGTCTGCGAAACGATGAATGGCAACTGGGCTTCGCTCTACATGACGAAGGAACTGGGCGCAAGTGCTACGCAGGCTTCGCTCGCCCTCACCATCTTCTGGGGGATGGTGACGGCGGGGCGCATCCTCTTTGCCGTCATCGAGAAATGGTTTCCCGAGCGCGCCGCCTTCCAAGTCCTCCCGCTGCTCTTGGCCGCCGGTTTTTTCGTCATTACCCTCCTGCGACCGACCCAGCCGTTTTTCGGCATCCCGGCCTTTGCCTTGGCAGGCTTCGGCTGTTCGGCGTTGCTACCGCTGGTGATGAGCTTCGGTCAGGCGGAACTCAAGACCATCGCCGCATCGGTGGCGGGCGGATTGATCGCGTTCTACCAGATCGGCTACGGGATTGCGGCCTTCGGCGTCGGCCCTCTCGAGTCTCGGTTGGGCTTGAGCCTGGGCGCGATCTATGGTGCGACCACCGGCGTTGCGCTGGCGCTCGCCGTGCTCGCCGTGCTCATCACCCGCCGTCCAGCGCGACGTGTCACTGAAGCGCCAGGCGCGCGGATCCAAAGATCGACCCGCACGTCATCCATTACCCATCAAGGAGATGAACCATGAACCTGAAAGGCAAAGTCGCCATCGTCACCGGCGGCAACAGCGGCATCGGTCTCGCCATCGTGCTGGAGCTCGCCAAGCAAGGGGCGAACATCGTGATCGACTATGTCGTGCATCCCGAAGCGACCGAAGCGACGGAGATGCAAATCCTCGCCTTGGGAGACCAGGCGATCGGAGTACAAGCTGACGTGAGCAAAGTCGCCGACTTGCAAAGGCTGGTCGCCACTGCCGTGAAGAGGTTCCACCGCGTCGACGTCATGGTCAACAACGCCGGGATTGAGACACGCACATCCGTGCTCGACACGGACGAGGCGGGTTACGACAAGGTGCTCGCCATCAATCTCAAGAGCGCCTTTTTTGGCACCCAGCTCGCCGCGCAGCAGATGATCAAGCAGGGAGGCGGCGGGCGCATCATCAACGTCAGTTCCGTGCATGAGGACTGGCCAATGCCGGGCAACGCCGCCTACTGCCTGTCGAAGGGCGGGATACGCATGCTCACGCGCACGGCGGGCGTCGAGTTGGCGCCGCACAACATCCTCGTCGTCGGCGTCGGCCCGGGCGCCGTGGCCACGCCGATCAACTTGTCCACCATGAACGATCCGGTGCTGCTGAAGAAACTCAATTCGGCCATTCCGCTGGGCCGCATGGCCCGCCCGGAGGAAATCGCGAGCGTCGTGGCGTTCCTCGCGAGCGATGGTGCGAGCTACCTGACGGCCACCACGATCTTCGTGGACGGCGGCATCATGCAAAGCAGTCCTGGACTGTGAGGGGGCTGCTCCGGGGAATTCCCAGCGCTGGTCAGCGAGCGTTTCACGTCGCAGCAGAGCCGACCTTAGAACGCATCTGATTCCGAGGTCGTAGCCTGTCGATTTGCTTGTGGCGCGCGTAGCCCGAGTAGGGCCTTGCGACTATCGCATGTGATTCGGCCCCGGGGGTTTCCGATGGCAAAGCTGACTAGCGGCGGTCATCAGCGCCAACCCCGTCGCAGGTCACAATCACCGATCGAAACCTCGAGGCGAATGATGCATTCAATGTCTGCCTGCATGAGCGAGCGAGACCAACTCGGGAGCAAGGTACAGCGGCAATTGGCTTGATGCTCGACCACTACGCGCTGATGAGCGGTGCGCCGTTCCAGTTTGAGCTGGCTCAGGCGGCCGGTGGCGTCGTAAAGGTAAGTGAAGACGCTGCCGCTGGGGTAGCTCAGGGTGGTGAACAGGCCGTTGGCGGCGTAGCCGTAGCCCACTTGCTGCACGAGGCCGCTGGCGAGGGTCTCGCGGCTTCAAGGTGATGGGGCCGAAGGCATCACGGGGCTGTATTCGATGATGCCGCTGCGGTCGATGATCTCGGAGAGGCAGCCGATGATCGACGGGCTGAGGTTGTAGCGCAGGGCGTCACCTTTCCGTCGGCGAAGCTGAGGCTGGTGGGACGGCCGAGGGCGTCGCTTAGATCTGGGTCGCCTGCCTCATCGCATCGGCGATCCGGCTTGGCAGAGCGACGGCTTTGCGGCTATCAATTTGGGGCGATGACTGTCGCCTTCGGGCCCGTACCGCCACTCAGGTATCAGGTCCTTGAGCAGCTGACATTTGATTGGCTTTCGCCATCGTAGGGCGCCGGCTGCGCCTCAGTTGCCGCTATAGCAATTTTCGTCGCCGCGCGCCGGCGACGGGCTATGTTTGCACTACCTTGAGTCCGGTCGTCGATGCTGAGGTCTGCTTGGCATTTGGATGACCGGAATCGGCCTCACCGTGAGCGTTCGCCGAGCAGCCGGGAAAGACCGGTTGAATCCGCAGCCGACAGTGCCAGTTCGCGGTCCTGTCTCGAAGACCGCTCCCGCTGCAACCGGATCTGACTGTCGAAGGAATCTTGAGCGAGTCATGCAGGCGCCTGAAGCGCCTGGCGTGGCCTGCCGCTACTACAGCTGGCAGCGACGAACTTTCCGACATTGCTAACCATCGATCTCGCGCGCCTTGCGCAACTCGTCGGGACGGTTGGCGACGATCTTATTCCAAGGCTTCACATCTCGGCCGGCCACAATCGACGACAGGTGAAGAGAAGAAAGCCGCCGGGCTTGAGGCCGGGCGGCTTTGATCGAAATTTCGGTGGCATCCGACTGAGAGATCCTTGCAGGGCGCTAGCCCTGGAGGGTTTCGTGCGGCGGAATGCGAGGCGCGATTTCAGTGAATCGCCTTGTCCGATGGCCAGCGCGAAACATCCATCCATCGAGCCGCTGACTTCCCTCAAGCGCAGAGGGCCGGTCAGGACGATGCTTCATTGCGCGCACCTACGGAAGCTTGGCCAGGATCGCGTTGGCAACGAAAAAGCCCCGGCCGTTTCCGGTCAGGGCAAGAGGTCGGTGGTCGACCTTGGAGAAAGGTTCCCACTGAGAAATTTCATCATGGGCGCTTTGGCGGCGCCGTTCAACGACCCCGCGCACTGGAAGCTTCGCGGCGGACCTTCCGATCGGAACTATTTCACAGTTCGGCCGAAAATTTGACTGTGGGCGGAGCCAGAACTGGACCTCGAGCATCGCGATCCCGCGCCTAAGCGCCCATTCACGATCAAGGCCGAGATCAACCAGGGGCTGCGTGGACTTCCGCATTTCCGGCAAGAGCGAGCCGGTCACCTTCAACCAGCTCGCCGCGGCCTGCGCCGAACAGCTGCCCGGCGTCGTGATCGCGCCGCACGAAGTGGCGCCAGTACACGTTCGATCTCTGGTCGCACGCGGGCCAGTGCCTCTACTCCATCCCGATCGCCAGCCTGCCGGAGCCTGCGCCAGCAGAGCCCACGGCACGCAAGCCCCGCCGCCATCCATCCGAGCTGCCGGCCCACCACCCGCGGGGATAGCCCGCAGGAAGAGAAACGTCGCGCCAGCGATTGCTGTAGCCGTTGCACTGGGCATCGCTCGACGGACATTCGATCCTTTGTCGTCCCAGTCGGCTGGGCGGTCGGCACGGTCCTGGCCATCATCGTGGGCATCGTGTTGACCGTGGTCGGGATCCCAGTTGACGATGGGAAAGCGCTGAACTGGTGGTCCGGGCCGGCGCGATCGCGTTGACGATGTATTTGCTGCTGCACTGGACTTGTCCGAAGTCTCCTGCGCTCTTGAGCTTGCCGACGAGTTCGATTCCAGCTTGGCAACAACACGAGGAGAACGCAATGGCATCCCATCTCAGCATCGGCCAGGCCCTCGGGCCGCTTCAGGTTTCCAGCGAAATGCACTACTTCCCGACAGGGGTGCTCCTCGATCCAGGTGCGACCTACGAAATCTCCGCAGACCACACCCAATGGAGAGCTCGACCCACCCGTCCACGGCTGTCGGTAATCCCGACCCTGTGCTTGCGCAGCAGGTCTTCCAGGGGCTCTTCCGTTGCCAGGAGGGCCAATGGTTCGAGCTGATCGGTGCATGGGGCCGTCGGATGAACACCTGTTCCGTATAGGAATGCGCCGCCGGTGGACGTACGACGGAGCGGGTGGCGCAGCGCCCGAACTCCAGGTCTTCGCCAACGACGCGATTGGGTTCTACTGGAATCCCACGGAACGATTGGCGTGACGATCAAACGGATCGGATAGCAGCAAGCAGCCGATCCTTGCCATTGATGCGCGGAGGCAACGTCGAAAGACCGCTTCCAGAGGTGCGGAAGCTATCGCTCCCTTATGCTCGAGCGATCTCATGTCCCGCACCATCGTCGTTTCCTCGGCCCGCAGCCTCCCGTGGTTGCAAAACCCGCTCCRGGCTCACAAGGAGTGGCGCGCGACGCTGAGCTGGAAGCGCATCGAGGACGAGAGCAATGCCGACGCCCCGCTGTACACCGAGCACAGCAACAAGCTCTACCAGTCCTTCTGGGGGAAGTTCTGCCGCTGGCTCGCCGGCCAGTCGCTTCGCCTCGACCAGGTCAAGCAGGCCCACATCGAGGCCTTCCTCGGATCTCTGCGCGGCCGCAAGAACGCGCCAGCCAGTGTGCGCACCATGCGGACCTACCTTGCCGAGATCAACCGCGTGTTCACGCACCTGCAGGCGATCGGCGTCCTGCACGCCAATCCGGCTGCGGTCGTGCTCGAGCAGAAGCGCAGCAAGACCGAGACGCGCTTCGAAACCGATCCGCCACTGCCTCCGGGGCCAACCTTCCTCGCCGCCTACGAGATGATGGCCGCGAAGATGTACGCCGAAGAGCTGGCGGTGCTTCGCCGCGGCTGGACCCCGGCGCGCAACCTGGCACTGCGCCTTGTCGTCGCGGAGTGCGGCCTGAAGCTGTCCGAGGTCTGCAAGCTGATCCCGCGCAACGTGACCATCAAGGACGATGGCACCGTCGTGATCCGCTCGCCAGGGCACCGTCAGGTTGCAGCGCGCACGCTCGTCRGGAAGCCCCGGCTCGCCAACGCCCTGATGCGCTGGATCGAGAAGCGCTCCGAGCTGCAGATCGTCCGGTCGCGTCGGGCGATCGAGGAAGGGGCCCGTGCATCGAATCGCCTCTTCCTTGGCCAGGCCGACATCGCGCCGGCGGCAGACCTTATCGGCGGGGGCCTCGGCGCGGCTCGGAGTCCGATCGCCCCGGACTTGGCTGAGCGAGTGGTGACCAGCTGCGTAAAGCGGACGCTCGAGGAGCTAGGGCACCAGGCAGCGTTCCATGGGCCACAATTCGTGCGCAACGCCTACGCAGCGCGGTTGATCCTGGCC
>NZ_JBFUIU010000265.1:0-11267 GCF_056401695.1 Variovorax sp. P4_D9 | reverse complement strand
CGGCAGCGATGTCCTTGTTCTGCCAATCCTTCGCGGCCAACAGCACGATCCTGGCTCGCTGCTGCACGCGGGCCTCAACGCGGCCGCGCCGGGCGAGCGCAGTCAACTCCCGTTCGGCAACAGCATCCAGTTCGATCTTCCGGGCAACGCGCATGGCTCAAACCTCCGCAAAGCTTGGTATGCGCAGTATACGTTAAGTTCTATTATTTCGAGCGCACTACACTAGGCGTTCCGCGGCACAGCGATTGGTTCCCAATGCACAAGAACCGCCTTTTTTCACGACCGCGACGAGCGAGCCGACGGCCTTGAGGTTTCCAGCGCATATGGCCTTGATCGGATCGAGAAAAGGTCCGACCAGCTTCTGCGAGTGGGGTGACAGGACATGCAAGCTTCCTCTGGGAGAGCTGGTTCGTCTGGAGCTGCATTCTCGCGCGTCGAGATCAGGCAGCCCAGAGTGAGGAGATACGTGCCAGGCGGCGTCCTGCGTGCGGTGGACCGCGCACGCCTCGCAATGCAAGTGATGAGGGTAGTGATTTTGTGAGCTGGGTCTTGCGGCGCGCAACCTTGCGCGAGCGGAAAACTCGTCGATTGCTCCTGGCTCTATCGCAAGGTTTCGGATTGCGCGTGCCCATCCCCGCGCGGCCTACGTCCTTCTCTTGGATCTGAGCGCATGGCGGACCCGATCGTCTTGGATGAACATCGGCGGCTACGCACGCTCACTTTCGTGGAGGCCGGTCACCGAGTGTCGCTGAACCTTCGGGGCTCCGACCATGCCGGCGAAGGGGCTGAGCGACAACGCGTAGAGCTTCACCAAGCAGAGTCTGCTGGCTCCGCGGCAGATGGTTGCACAGACTTCCAGGGCCTCTGTCTTGTGATAGCGTGGTTTTCGTTTCCGGCCATACTGATGAACAACCAGTGCTCCGTCGCACAGGTCAAAGCCCGTCTGAGTTGCCTTTGAAGTGCTTGGACAATCGGGTGTGGATCTGCAAGCAGTTGTCACGCGCGCATCAAGGAGTCGCCATGAAAAAGCTAGTCGTCCACATGCTCGCAGGGTTGATGTCTGCCGGCACAAGCGCTCAAAATCCGCCCGGAGCGTCGTCGCCAGCCCCAGGAGCGCGCACAGAAGAGGGACGATGCGCGGCCGCAGGGCAAGGATCGGAAAGTTGGCGGAGACGAAGTGACGTCGCCCCTGAACGATGACATTGGCTCTGGAAAGGCGGCCGCGGCAGGTCAGGCGAGTGCCAACGAACGCAAGGCGCGCGATCCCAAGGCGGCCCCCGGCCAATACCCAGCGCCACCCAACACCCCCGGTATGGCGCCTGCAAAATAGGCAGCCCGCAGCCGCAATCGAACCTGCGGTTGTGGGTGGTTGGCGCGCGGCTTCTTGGCTGCATTCGACCCCAGGAGTACCACTCCACGTACGTGGGACTGCGTAGGCGCTCGGATGGCGCACGGTGCGGCGAATGGCAAAAATATTGGTCAGGGGAATCGCAGTCCGCGAGATGCGTGTCCACGATCCGCAAGGAGAACGTCAGAGCAAGGCTGAACGACCTTGCCATGCACTTCAACTTCTCAACCGAAAGGAAACGACATGGCAGCGAAGAAACCCAACATCCTGATTCTTTGGGGCGACGACATCGGCTTCTGGAACATCAGCCGTCTCAGCCTCGGAATGATGGGCTATCAAACGCCCAACATCGACCGCATCGCGGCGGAGGGCGTGACCTTCACCGACTACTACGCGCAGCAGAGTTGCACTGCCGGACGCGCCTGCTTCATCACGGGCCAGAACCCGATCCGCACCGGCCTGACGAAGGTCGGCATGCCCGGCGCTACCGTGGGGCTGCAAAAGGAGGACCCGACCATCGCCGAGCTTCTCAAGCCGCTGGGCTATGCCACCGGTCAGTTCGGCAAGAACCACCTTGGCGACCGCGACGAATTCCTGCCGACCATGCACGGCTTCGACGAGTTTTTCGGCAACCTCTATCACCTGAACGCAGAGGAGGAACCCGAGCTTCCGGATTACCCTAAGGATCCGGCATTCAAGAAGCAGTTCGGCCCGCGCGGCGTGCTGCACTGCCTGTCCGACGGCAAGGGCGGGCAGACGATCAAGGACACCGGCCCGCTGACCAAGAAGCGCATGGAGACCATCGACGAGGAGATCACCGACGCGGCCATCGGGTGGATGGAGAAGCAGGCGAAGGCCGACCAGCCCTTCTTCCTCTGGTACAACTCGACGGCCATGCACTTTCGAACCCACGTCGCGGAAAAGAACCTCGGCAAGAGCGGGCAGGACCCCTACAGCGACCGCATGGTCGTGCACGACGAGCAGATCGGCCAGATGCTCGCCAAGCTCGACGAACTGGGCATCGCCGACAACACCATCGTCATGTACTCCACCGACAACGGACCGGAGAACGACACTTGGCCGGACGGCGCCAACACCCCGTTCCGTGGCCAGAAGGACTCCAACTGGGAAGGCGGATGGCGCGTGCCCTGCTTCATGCGATGGCCTGGCAAGATCAAGGCGGGGTCGGTGCTCAACGGCATCGTTTCCCACATCGACATGTTCCCGACACTGCTGGCGGCCGCCGGCAACGAGGACGTCACGAAGCAGCTGCTCGACGGCTGTCAGGTGGGCAGCATGAAGTACAACGTCCATCTCGATGGCTTCAACCAGCTGCCCTACCTGACCGGCAAGGCGAAGGAGAGCGCGAGAAACGCCATCGTGTACTTCAGCGATGACGGCGAGGTGATCGCGGTCCGGGTTGGCGACTACAAGTTCCATCTGGCAGTGCAACGCGCCAACACGATGAGACAGTGGGCCGAGCCTTTCGTGAAGCTGCGCCTTCCGTACATCATGAACCTGCGACGAGACCCGTTCGAGCGGGCCGAAGTGAACTCGAACACCTACCTGGACTGGATGGTCGACCACGTGCCGCAGATGTACCAGATGCAGGCGGTGATCGGGGCCCAGATCGCGGATTTCGCCAAGTTCCCGCCGCGCCAGAAGCCCGCGTCGTTCAACCTGGATGCGGTGCTGGCGCAGGTGTCGGGCCACGGCAACGCCTGACCGCGATGGGTGATCGAAAGGTGGCGCAGGACGTGAGCGCTTTCTATGAGCGCCACCCCTACCCACCGCCGGTCGATGACCTGGAGCGCTACCGGCCATCGGGGAGCGTTGACCGGCGGCGCAGCGAGGCCCTGCTTTTCTGGCCGGATGAGTCCTTTCGCGAAGACCGGACGATCCTGGTCGCCGGCTGCGGCACCTCCCAGGCCGCCAAGCATGCGATGCGCTGGCCGCGCGCGAAGGTGGTCGGCATCGATGTCAGCGCGACGAGCATCGAGAAGACCGGAGTGCTCAAGCGCAAATACGGCCTCGACAACCTGGAGCTCCACCAGCTCCCGGTGGAGCGCGCGGCCGAGCTGGGTCGCACTTTCGAGCATGTGGTCTGCACCGGCGTGTTGCACCATCTGCCGGACCCCGACGCGGGACTGCGGGCCCTTCGCGATGTGCTGGCGCCGAACGGTGCGATGTACCTCATGGTCTACGCGCCCTACGGCCGCGCCGGCGTCTATCTGCTTCAGGACTACTGCCGCCGGCTCGGCATCGGCACGACGGCCGACGAGATCAAGGCGCTCGCGGCGAGTCTTCGTGCGCTGCCGCCGGACCACCCGCTGATGCCGCTGCTGCGCAGCGCGCCCGACTTCAAGAGCGAGGCGGGGATCGCCGACGCGCTGCTCCACCCCCAGGACCGGGCCTACTCCGTCCCGCAGCTTTTCGATTTCCTGCGAGCGGGCGGCTTGCGCTTCGGACGCTGGCTGGGGCAGGCGGCCTATCTACCCGAGTGCGGCAGCCTGGCGTCCTCGCCGCACCAGCCACTGCTGTCCCGGCTGCCGAAGGAAGAGCAGTACGCCGCCGTCGAACTCTTTCGCGGGTCGATGATCCGGCACAGCGTGGTGGCGTACCGCGACGACCGGCCGGACCATGCCCCCGTCAGCTTCCAGGGCGATGGATGGCTGGACTACGTGCCTTTCCGCCTGCCCGACACGGTCATGGTCCAGGAGCGGCTGCAGCCGGGCGCGGCCGCGGTGCTCATCAACAGGCACCATGCATTCACCGACCTCTACCTGCCGATCAATGCACAGCAGAAGAAGCTCGTGGAAGCCGTCGACGGCCGGCGCACCATCGCCGAGATCGCGCCGGAGCCCGCGCTGCGCATCGTTGCGCGCGTGCTGTTCGAGGGGCTCTGGTGGTACGACCAGGTCGTGTTCGACCGATCACGTTCTCCTATCAGGAGGCAGATGTAACAGGCACCGAGAAGATCCCGTCGATGAGGATCCGCCGTCCGCGAACGACTTGGCGTGATCCTGTTCGTCGGCATTATTGCCACGCTGCTCTGAGCATGGACCTCGCGCCCAGGCCAATCCTCGAGACGGGCATCGCGGCCCTGCTCTTCATCTTGCCGACGTTGAACGCTTCGGCATGAACGCCCGCAGCTGGGGACCCGAGCGCCTACGTTCCTCCGTCCGCCGTAGTGGTCAAATAGCATCAAGCACCTCATGACCTGTGCCTCGTAGCGGGGCGCGGGTCGCGACTAAGGTTGGGACGTTGACACAAATTCACTCCTTGAACGCATGCCACCAATAGGGTTTCCGCTTAACGCCGCAGCCCACGCGGAAGGCGCGAGGTCGAGGCGAACCGAACGGCGGTTTCGACCCTGAGTTGTCTGTCGGGGCGGTCCCCATAGAAGCGGTCGTTGAAAATCGTCGAAGCGGCCGTTCGCCCGTTGCCAGCGCTTAGCAAGTACACGGCCGCGCCGCGAGCGTAGCGGGGCTCCCGGTCCCGGTTCGAGCATGCCCGGCGCGAAGCGTTGCGTAAGTAGTCCCCTCTTGTTTCAACGCCTGCGAAGTTGCCCAGAGATGATTGCCATGGCGTCCAGTTCCCGCTGTCGGCGCTACGCAGACGACGCATCTCCAACCCATGCCGTCGGCAAAGCCGCAATCCGCTTGCGCCGATGGGCGCGCGTGTTGCATGCTCGAAGCTATTCATGCCAAAGACGCTCCCATCGACGACCATGTTGCAGACCACCGGCCTGACCAAGCGCTACGGCGCGCGGGCGGCGTTGAAGGGCCTTTCGCTGACGCTGGCGTCAGGGCAGTTCGTGGCCTTGCTGGGGCCCAATGGCGCAGGCAAGTCGACCCTGTTCCAGGTGCTCACCGGGCTGTTTGCGGCCGACGAGGGCGAGGTCGAAGTGGCCGGTCATTCGCTCTACCGATCCGCGACGGCGGCGTTGCGCCACATCGGCGTCGTGTTCCAGCAGGTGTCGCTCGATCTGGATCTCAGCATCCGCCGGAACCTGCTGTTCCAGGCCGACCTGCACGGCGTGCCGCGGCGGCTGGCGGCATCTCGCATCGCGGCGGGCTGTGCCCAGCTCGGCCTCGACGCCGACCTCGATCGCAAGGTGCGTGAACTGTCCGGCGGCAATCGACGCAAGGTTGAACTCGTGCGCGCGTTGCTGCATCGACCCGCCGTGCTGCTGATGGATGAAGCCACGGTGGGCCTGGACCCCAAGTCACGCCAGGATCTTATGCGTGCTCTGCATGCGAACGTGCAGGAGCGCGGTATCTGCGTTCTGTGGGCAACGCACCGGGTGGAAGAGGCCGAAGGCGCCGACCGTGTACTGGTGCTTCACAAGGGAGAACTCCTGGCCGACGGCACGCCCCTCGAGGTGACCCAAGCGCTAGGGAAGCCGACGCTGGAAGCGGGCTTCATCGCGCGCACGAGTTGAACACAAAGATGAATCACATCAGTAGAGACACCGACATGAATGAAGTTGCCCATGTCCTGAAGCGTGTGGCCCGTTCGGTTGCGGTCCTGTCGGGCGTTTGCCTCGGCACGGCTGCGGTGGCGCAAGGCACCGCCTACGTATCGAGCGAGAAAGACCAGGCGATCACGCTGATCGACCTGACCACCCTCAGCGTCAAGGGCACCATCCCGACCTGCAATCGGGGACGGCACATCCAGCTCACAGCGGATCACCTGATCATGCTCGCCTGCAGCGAGTCGAACGCGGCCGATGTAATCGACCCGGCGACGGGCAAGTCGCTGCGTCGCATTCCGCTGGGCGACGAGCCCGAGGCTTTCGACCTGTCGCCGGACGGCAAGACCATCTATGTCTCCAACGAGGACGAAGGTGTGGTGAGTTTCATCGACGCGGCGAACGGCAAAGTGCTGAAGTCGATCAAAGTCGGCAAGGAACCAGAAGGCGTGAAGGTCAGCGCAGACGGCAAGACGCTTTACGTGACTTCCGAAGTCGCCAGTCTCGTGCACGTGATCGACGTCGCCAGCGGTGCCATCGTCAAGAACGTGAAGGTCGGCAAGCGGCCGCGCCGCATGGCCTTCACGCCCGACGGCAAGGAACTGTGGGTCACCAACGAACTCGACGCCAGCGTCAGCATCATCAATACGGCCACCCGCAACGTGGTCGGCAGCCTGAAGTTCGAAGTCAAGGGGGCGCGCAGCGAAGACATCACGCCGGTGGGCATCCAGATGTCGCGCGACGGCAAACGCGCCTTCGTGGCGCTGGGCAGGGCCAACCACGTCGCGTTCGTCGACGTGCCGCAGCGAAAGGTCACGAATCTCGTCCTGGTCGGCAAGCGTGCGTGGAACGTCACGCTCGACAAGGCCGAAGCCCGGCTGTATGTGGTCAACGGCTTGAGCGACGACGTCACCGTGGTCGATGTCGCTGCGGCCAAGCCGATCAAGAGCATTCCCGTCGGCCGCGTGCCTTACGGCCTGGTGGTGGTCGAATGAAGTGGTCCGCCTGCTCCGTCGGCGTGTCGCTGCTGCTTGCGGGGCCGGCGTCGAACGGACAGCCGACGGGTGCCATCACTCCGCTGAAGGCGACGCTGATCTCGCCCAGTCCCGACGCGCGGCTCGAACGGTGGCGCGTTGAGCGCCATTTCCTGGGCCACCCTGACGGCCCTGCGAGTGACGGCTTGCAGGTCGCGCTGGACGAAGGCCAGTTCGAACTCGAGTCCGTCGATGCGGCCGTCACACTGACGAAGCAGTCCGCCGACTCGCCCGAGGCCGCACGCGCGGCCGCGCAGGCGGCCGAAAAATCCGGCGCCGCCGTGCTCGTTACGGATCTTCCCGCGGATTGGACGCTGGCAGTGGTCGATGCCGTGAAGCTGCCGGTGATCAACATCGGCGAGGCCGCCGACCGCCTGCGCGAGCAGGACTGCCGGGCGCACCTGTTCCACATCCTTCCGAGCGAGCGCATGCGCGCCGACGCACTGGCGCAAACGCTCGTGTCGCGCAAATGGAGCAAGTTGCTGCTGCTCGTTGGCCCGAGTGCGCAGGACCAGTTGCGCGCTGCCACGGCGCAGGCTTCGATCAAGCGCTACGGATTGCAGGTAGTCGCGATTCGGCCCTTCAAGCTTTCTGGCGATCCGCGGGAGCGCGACCTGACCAATCCGCTGTTGCTGACGGCCGGCAGCAACTACGACGCCGTCTGGGTGGTCGACAGCGACGGCGAATTTGCGCGCGGCTTGCCGTACCGGATCGTGCTGCCTCGCCCGGTGGTGGGGGATGCAGGCCTGGTGGCGCTGGCTTGGCATGCACAGTTCGAGCGCTACGGCGCGCCGCAAGTGTCACGCCGCTTCGCCAAGGCGGCCGGCCGGCCCATGACCGCCAGCGACTGGTCGGCGTGGATGGCGGGCAAGGCGC
The DNA here is from genome assembly GCF_056401695.1 of Variovorax sp. P4_D9. Taxonomy (NCBI): domain Bacteria; kingdom Pseudomonadati; phylum Pseudomonadota; class Betaproteobacteria; order Burkholderiales; family Comamonadaceae; genus Variovorax; species Variovorax sp. P4_D9. Next base: position 3,535 of record NZ_JBFUIU010000265.1, on the reverse strand, counting down.
TGCTCGCGGCCGCCATCGCGGCACCGAAAGGGCCCGCCGCCAGTTGGGCGCAGGCGCTCGCCAAAACGCCGCTCGATGGTTCCAAGGGCACGAATCTGACCTTTCGTCCCTGGGATGGGCAGTTGCGCCAGACCGTCCTGCTCACCGACGGCCAGGGCGTGATTTCGCAGGCGCCGGTCGATGGCATGCTGCACGCGAGCAATGTGCTGGATACACTGGGCGCGGACGCCCCGGAGAAGCGATGCACGACGACGCGATGATTCCGGTCGAAGCCGACGCGGCAGAACTTGCGCCGCGTCGCGGCGTCGCGCATGCGCTGCAAGCCATGCAGGCGATCGTCATGCGCGAACTGCTCAAATTCTCGCAGCAGACCGGCCGGCTGGTGTCGGCGCTGGTGCGCCCGCTGTTGTGGCTGGCGGTGTTCGCGGCGGGCTTTCGCAACGTGTTCGGCGTCGCGATCGTCGAGCCCTACGACACCTACATCCCCTATGACGTCTACATCGCGCCTGGCCTGGTGGGCATGGTACTGCTGTTCAACGGGATRCAGTCGTCACTCGCGATGGTCTACGACCGCGAGATGGGTCTGATGCGGCTGCTGCTCACCGCACCCTTGCCGCGCGCATGGCTGCTTTTTTGCAAGCTCTGCGCGACGGCCCTGCTGTCGGTACTGCAGGCCCTGGCCTTCGTGATCGTCGCGACCTTGATCGGCACCGACCTGCCGCTTCTTTCGCTGGGTGGGCTGCATGCCTTGCTGGCGCTGGTGTGCGGGGCGCTGATGCTGGGCGCGCTCGGTCTGCTGCTGTCGGTGCACATCAAGCAGCTGGAGAACTTCGCCGGCACGATGAACTTCGTGATCTTTCCGATGTACTTCATGTCCACCGCGCTCTACCCGCTGTGGAAGCTGCGGGAGTCGGGCGCCGGATGGGTCTACCAGCTGGCCCGCTTCAACCCGTTCACCCACGCCGTCGAATGGATCCGGTTTGCGTTGTATGGCAAGGACCCCGGCGAGGCGCCATGGATCGTGCTCGGGTGCCTGGCGGTCTTCTTCGTGCTGGCCTGCTGGGGCTACGACCCGCAGCGCGGTTTTGGTGGATTGACGAAGCGCGGCGGAGGTGCGGGATGAACACCGGCCGCCGCCGCTGGCTGGGACGTGCGGCCGCGCTCGCGCTGACTGCGGGGCCTCTGCCGCACGCGCTGGCAGCCGAAGCCTTTCCCTCCCGGCCGATCATGATGTGGGTGCCATGGGCGGCGGGTGGCGCGACCGACCTGTCGTTGCGGCTCCTGGCCGAAGTCGCCGCGCCGGCGCTCGGCCAGCCCGTGGTGGTGGCGAACCGCGCCGGCGCCGGCGGCACGCTGGCGATGCCGATCCTGCAACAGGCCGAACCCAACGGCTACACCATTGCGCAGATGCCGCAGCCGGTTTTTCGCGCTCCGTTCCTGCAAAAGGTGCTGTGGGATCCGGTGCGAGATGTCACGCCCATCATCCAGATCTCGGGCGTCACATTCGGGGTGCTGGTGCGCGCTGCCAGCCCGCTGCGCTCGCTCGACCAGCTGTTCGACTTCGCACGCGCCCGGCCCGGCGAGTTGAGCATCGCCACCAATGGCGTCGGCACTACGCCGCACCTCGTGCTCGAGGCGCTGTTCACCGAGCGCGGGCTGAGCTACATCCATGTGCCATACAAGGGCACCTCCGAGCTGACCCTGGCGGTGGCGTCGGGCCAGGTGATGGTTGGGGTCAATTCCACCGGTTTCGCGCCGGAGGTCGATGCGGGCCGCCTGCGGCTGCTCGCGACCTTGGGGGCGCAGCGCTCCGGGCGCTGGCCGCAGGTGCCGACATTGCGCGAACTGGGCTTCGACATCGTGGCGATGTCGCCCTACGGGCTGGCCGGTCCGCGCGGATTGCCAGTCGACGTACTGGACATGCTGCATGGCGCCTTCAAGAAAGCCCTGTTCGACCCGCGGTTCGGCGAAGACCTGGCAAGGTACGATCAGGAGATCGCCTACCTCGGCCCGGAGGACTACGCGAACGCCTGCCGCGAAGCGTACGCCAAGGAGCATGCGGCCGCCGAACGAATGAAGGGCTCGCGCGGTGCGGGTGGCTGAGGACGGCCATATTTTCGCAGGACAGTGGCGAGCTGTAGCTACGGCACTTGGCGGGGTCGCGCCGTTCGAACTGGCGCCCTCACACGGAACGAAGTTCGATGTCTTGCTCCCTCGGTTCGGCGGCCAGCGGCCCTGAGCCGCCAGTTGGCCGTTCGGCTTGAGCGTCGGCTGTGCGCGAGAGCCGACCTTCGCCCTGAGCTGTCGACGGCGACGTCCCTTCCCAAGATCCGTCGCACGCCGGCGTCCGCTTTCAGCGGAGGGGCGCATTGGCTCGCACGAACTACCTTCGATATTTTGGTGCGCTCGGTTGGCACTTGCTTTTGCTGTGTCGTCTTACCGCCACCGCCGACTTGTGCGCGATCGGGTGAAGAGACTGCTTGCATGGTGCCATTCGAGCGCGCTGTCGTCGCGCATGGTGATGGCTTCGAAAATCGCGGCCGCGGCGCCTTTGACTTGAACTTCTGGCGGCTTGCTACGTACGTGGACATAGGTGGTCGCCGGGATTGCGCTCTCGGAGGCCGTACTTCCAAAATCTTCGTATGGGTCCAAGAGCCCTGGACACGACCTGCTCAGGTAGTTTAAAGAAGAGGCGAAGATCCGACAGGATGTACTGGCGACCGTACTAGCGCGGCCGCAAAGACGGGACAGATGACATCGAATCATCGACCTCGATTCCTACGTGCTCTCGCGTCTCCAGTTCGCATTACTGTTCAGGCTCTACACATCGTCTTCCCTCCTACACGATCGGGCTAGAAGCATGAAAAAGATCTTCATCATCATCGGCGTGCTGGTTGTGGCAGGCGCGGCCATTGGGGGAGCGCTCTACGTCATGTTCCCGGTGCAGATGACGACCTACGGGGGCATGGGACTCAACGCTCTCAAATCGATGTCTGCGCCGGCGGGTACCCTGGCGCTCGAATCGAATCCCGCCTACAAGGCGCCCGTCGCTGCGGCGTCCTCCCCGCCTCCCGCCGAAGCGGCATGGCCGAACGTGGCGGCCGGAGACTGGCCGAGCTACAACCGGACACCCACATCGCAGCGCTTCTCGCCGCTCAACGAGATCAACACGAAGAACGTCGGGAACCTGAAGATCCTGTGCACCTACGACCTCGGCATCTTCACCGCCTTCGAAACGGGCCTGATCATGGTGAACAACGCCCTGATCGGCACCGCCGAGTTCGAGATCTTCTCCATCAACCCGGCCACGTGCGCCGAGAACTGGCGCACGCGCCTGGACTATCCCGGCGGGCTGCTGCCGGCCAACCGCGGCGCCGCCTACATGGACGGCATGCTGTTTCGCGGCACCCAGGACTGCCGGGTGCTGGCCTTCGACTTCAAGACCGGCAAGCAGGTGTGGGAGACGTCGATCTGCGACCCGAAACGTGGCGAGTCGGTGCCGTCGGCGCCGATCGCCTGGGACGGCCTTGTCTAC
>NZ_JBFUIU010000264.1:0-11279 GCF_056401695.1 Variovorax sp. P4_D9 | reverse complement strand
GCCTTGGACTCGATCAATTTCTCCTGCGAGGTATATGCGCAATCGCCGTAGACGCGCTCCTCCTGGCCGTGCAGAAGATCGGGCAGCGGATGCTTGTCGTGCACATTTGCTGCAGTGACCACCGCGCTGTGCGCAAGACCCGTCTGGCTGTCCACGCCGATGTGCAGCTTCATACCTAATGTGGCGCTGGTCCATATGTGGCGCCCGGCGGCATCCTCCTCTGGAGGTCAGTCGCTGAGCGACACATAAATTCCGGTCACAGCGAACGCGTCAAATGCCTTGCTGGCCGCTTTCAGGTCGAGCGGCTCCCGCACCAACGCGCCATGTTCGCGTGCGAGCTGCAGCGCAGCCCGTCGGAAGAAGTCGCRGCGCCGCCCGCGCGCGCGGCGGGCCAGCAGCACCGCCGCTTGCCAGCGCATGCGATCTTCGCGCACCCAGGCGTCGAGCCAGCTGCGGCGGATGCCGAGCTCCGCCAATTCGGCCTGCAGTCGGTAGATCCGACGGGTCGCCACATGGTTGGACGGGACCAGTACGATGCTGGTCAAGTCCTCCTGAACTAGAGATGGCAATCCCGCGCACGCCGGCATCAGGATCTTCAACTGTGGAGTCAGCACGTCGCGCGCCTTCGCGCGCCGGCCCTGAGCATGTTCGAGCTCGATCGGCCCCCCAGTCGCAGCACGAGCTGAAGCCTCCAGCGGTCCTTGTCGGCTATCCGATCGATCGGCAGTCCGGCTTTCGCGGTAAATTGCAGAATCAATGCGTCCTGATCCTTGGAGTCGTCGCTCGCGAACTCCGCCCGAGAACGAGAGGCTTTTTCCACGCAAGCAAGCGCTGTCAAGAACGGCTGTCGCGGTCGCCCAGCCCAAACCGTCGGTGACCGCTTGGCAGCGCATCTGATAGGTCTCTGTCGCGGTCGTGTTGCCGACCCGGGGAAAGAACAGCGACCGGATTTCTGCGCGGTATTTCTCGCGCGTTGGTCGCCACAGCCTAGTCAACTCCGTGCCGAGCGCGATTCGTTGGGCCGCGAGGACGCGCCGCAGCCGCTCGGCATCCGCCGCGGCCTTCGCAGCCGCAATCTCGAGTTCACAGGTCGACAGCTGATCTTGCAGGGCCTTGGCACGGAGGCATGCGCGCTCCAGAAACCAACGTTCATCTCCTCGTGGACAGCGCGGATGCACTGGATCACTGTGTTGTAGAGGCGTCGGGCCTTGGCGATTTGCGGCTGCCGCAGCCGCGCAGTTCTCGTCGAGTCGAGCACCGAACTCGTAGACCACGATGTCCGCGGGCGCCGAAATCCAGGGTTCGATGAGTAGTGGGTGGACAGCGGACGAAGGCGCGGCGCTGATCTCGGCGCCTTTCGCCTCAAACAGGGATCCGTCGGCAACCTTCATGGCCGACGCTTGACGTCCTGTGCCTGACGTTGAACGGCACTGAGGATTCCTCGGAGGATATCGATCGGCGCTGGGGGACAGCCGGGTATCGCCACATCGACAGGAATCACGTTCGCCACCTTGCCGCAGCTGGCATAGCTCTCACCGAAGACGCCGCCGGTGCAGCCGCAATCGCCGACGGCCACCACCAGCTTCGGTTCCGGCGTGGCRTCGTAGGTGCGCCGGAGTGCCTCTTCCATGTTGCGCGACACCGGTCCGGTCACCAGMAGCATGTCGGCRTGGCGCGGACTGGCGACGAACCTGATGCCGAGTCCCTCGATGTTGTAGTAGGGGTTGTTGAGTGCGTGGATCTCGAGTTCACAGCCGTTGCATGAGCCGGCATCGACCTCGCGGATCGTCAGCGCCTGGCCGAGGATGGTGAGGAGCTCGCGCTGGATGCGATCGACCGCGGCGTGTGCGGCCTCGTCAATCCGCGGTGCCGGCTCAGTGACGATGCCCGTGCGGACGATCTGCTTGAGGATGTGCCACATCAGAGGTCGTGACCCGAGTAACTCAGATTGAAGGACTTGTTGATCAGCGGAAAATCCGGAACGATGTTGCCAATGATCGCGTGCTCGAGCACCGGCCAGTTCTGCCAGGACGGATCATGGCAGTGACAGCGCTCGATGCGGCCGTCGTCCCCGATCTCCAGCGCGACGAACACCTCGCCCCGCCAGCCTTCGACCCAGCCCGCACCCAGCGAAGCCGAAGCCTGAGGCCGCAGCTCGGCGTGAACGGCGCCGTCCGGCAAGCCCGAGCAGATGGCGCGGATGAGCCGCAACGACTCGAATGCCTCGTCGAACCGCACCGCCACGCGCGCCGCGACATCTCCGTCGCGGTGCACCGCTACTGCAACCTTCAGCCGGTCATAGGGCGGCCATGGGAAGTCGCTACGCAGATCGGCTGTCTGACCGCTGGCGCGCCCCGCCAGGCCCGTGAGGCCCAGTTGTGCCGCCAACTGAGGCGTTACCCGTCCGGTGCCGGCAAAGCGGTCCTGCAGGCCCGCATGTTCGTCGTAGACACGCCGCAGCGCGCGCACCTCTCGCTCGATCGCATCGCACTGCCTGCCAAGGCGATCCCTCATCATCGGCGTCGGATCGATCGCCACGCCGCCGGGCATGACAGCGTCCATCATCAGGCGGTGGCCAAAGATCTCCTTGGACAAGCGCAGCCAGTCTTCGCGCAGGCGCGAGAACTGCGCCAGGCCGAAGGCCAGCGCCGCGTCGTTGGCCAGAGCGCCCAGGTCGCCCAGATGATTGGCCACGCGCTCGCGCTCCAGCATCAGCGCACGCAGCCAGGTGGCGCGTGGCGGGATCTCGCCGCCCCAGGCCGACTCGAGCGCCATGCTGTAGGCCCAGGCGTAGGCCACCGTCGTGTCGCCTGAGACACGTCCCGCGAGGCGGTGGCCCTGCAGCGGCGCCAGTTCCGTGAAGCGGCGCTCGATGCCCTTGTGCGTGTACCCGAGGTGCTGTTCGAGCCTGAGCACCTTCTCGCCCACGACAGAGAAGCGAAAGTGGCCGGGCTCGATGATGCCGGCATGCACGGGCCCGACGGCGATCTCGTGCACCCCGTCACCTTCGACGCGCACGAAGGGGTAGTCGACAGGAAGTGCGCGCCCTGCGGCCCTCGAGAGCTCGGCGGTCTGCTGCAGGGGCGGTGGTCCGGGCGGCCACACCCCGTGGTCGAGCCAGGGGCGGTCGTCGCGGCTGGCCTCGGCTCGGATGCCCGAAAGATCGGCCATCGCGCGCTGCATGCGACTCGCGCACGGGAATGTCACTGCCAGATCAGGAAACCCTCGCGCTGCGCCGTCCAGCTTCAGTTCGAGCCAGACCAGCCCCTCGGGCACGGCATAGGCTGCACACGCCGCCATGCCGTGGCCGGAGGCGCTGCGATCGACGCCCCAGACCGAAATCAGGCGCCCGCTCGTGTTCGCGATGCTGCGTGCTGCGGTGCTCCAGGCGTCCCGACCCACCCGCCCATGCCAAGCGGGCATCGGCGCCGACAGGCGCCGAAGATCAAGTCCGAGTTCCGGCAGCGCCATTGGATCAGTTCCCCAGCATCGCCGCCGCCTGGACGTACCAGGCATTGAGATAGGGTGGGATGTAGAGGCCGAGCATCAGACCCAGCGCCAGATGCATGAACACCGGAACCAGGGCCGGCGGATGCGCCAGGGGCTTGACGTTGGTCTCGCCGAACACCATCGGCTGGACCCGGCTGAAGACGGATGCAAACGCCAAGCCCAAGGCGATCAGAAGGAAGGGAGTCGCCCAGGGCTGTTCGCGCATCGCGGTCGTGACGATCAGGAACTCGCTGGCGAAGACTCCAAACGGGGGCATTCCCAGAATCGCGAGTGATCCAAGCATCAGACCCCAGGCGACCGTCGGACTGACCTTGATGAGCCCGCGGATGTTCTCCATGATCTGGGTGCCCGCCTTCTGCGTGGCATGGCCGACGGCAAAGAAGATCGCGGACTTGATCAGCGAATGCACGGTCATGTGCAGTAGCCCGGCGTAGTTGGCGATCGGGCCGCCCATTCCGAAAGCAAAGGTCATCATTCCCATGTGCTCGATCGACGAGTAGGCGAACATGCGCTTCACGTCCTTCTGCCGGATCAGGAAGAACACTGCCGCCACCACCGACAGCAGGCCGAAGCCCATCATCAACCGGCCGGCCAGAGCATTGTGCAGCGCGCCGTCGGTCAGCACCTTGCAGCGCAGGATGGCATAGAGCGCGACGTTCAGCAGCAGGCCCGACAACACCGCAGATACCGGCGTCGGACCCTCGGCATGCGCGTCCGGCAGCCAGTTGTGGACGGGCACCAGGCCGACCTTGGTGCCGTAGCCGATGAACAGGAACGCGAACGCCAGCGTGATGATGTTCGGGTCGAGCCGGTCCTTCACCGCATCGAGGTTGGTCCAGAGCAAGGCACCGCCCTCGGGGCCGATGACCTTCTCGGCCGCCATGTACAGCAGCACCGTTCCGAATAGCGCCTGAGCGATGCCCACGCCGCACAGGATGAAGTATTTCCAGGCGGCTTCGAGACTGGCCGCGGTGCGATAGACGCTGACCAGTAGCACGGTGGTCAACGTGGCGGCCTCCATCGCGACCCAGATGATGCCCATGTTGTTGGTTGTCAGTGCCAGTAGCATCGTGAAGCTGAACAGCTGGTACATGCTGTGATACAGGCGCAGCCGCGGCGGCGTCATCTTTCCGTGATCGCGCTCCACGTGCATGTAGGGGCGCGAGAAGATGGAAGTGGTCAAGCCAACGAACGCGGTCAGCGTGACGAGAAAGACGTTCAGCGGGTCGATGTAGAACTCGCGGTCCCACACCAGCATGGGGCCGCTCTCGACGATCTGCGCCGTGAGCACGCAGGCGGCGACGAAGGTGCCCAGGCTGAAGGCGACGTTCACGTCGCGCGCGTTGTCGCGATGGCCCACCAGCGCCAGCACCAGCCCGCCGGCCAGCGGAGTTGCGAGGAGGAAGGCCAATGCAAGCATCTCAGTCTTCCTTCAGCTTTTCGAGATGGCGAATGTCCAGGCTGTCGAACTGTTCGCGAATCTGGAACATGAACACGCCCAGGATCAGTACGCCGATCAGCACGTCCAGCGCGATGCCAAACTCGACCACCATCGGCATTCCATAGGTGGCCGATGTGGCGGCAAAGAACAGGCCGTTCTCCATAGCAAGGAAACCGATCACCTGCGGAACCGCTTTCGCGCGCGTGATCATCATCAGGAACGACAGCAGCACGCAGGCCAGCGCGATGCCCAGCGTGCCGCTGGCCAGCGCCGATGACAGCTGGGAGATGGGAATCGCCAGGTTGAACGCGAAGATCACGACGACGATGCCGATCAGCATCGTCGTCGGGATGTTGATCAGCGTCTCGACGTCCCAGCGGATGCCGAGACGGTCGATGACACGATGCAGCAGGTACGGGATCAGCAGCACCTTGAGGACGAGGGTCAGCCCGGCCGACACGTACAGGTGGTGCTGGCTGGTCGCATAGCCGACCACGGCGGTAGCGAGCGCCAGCGCTGCACCCTGCATCGTGAACAGGTGAATCAGCGTGAAGATGCGCCGCTGCGAGATCATCGCGAAGGCGAGCATCAGCAACACCGCGCCGAGCAGGTTGACGAATTGGGTCAGGATGGCGCTGCTCATGTCATTGGTTGAGCAGCACTTGCACCAGCATGCCGATCACCGCCAGCAGGAAGGCGGTGGCCAGGAACTCGGGCACGCGGAAGATGCGCATCTTGGCGCTGGCAGTCTCCAGCGTGGCCAGCAGAAAGCCGCCCACGGCGAGTTTGATCATCAACACGGGCAGCGCCAGCAGCATCTCCAGCGGGGCTTGGGCTTCGGCAACACCCCAGGGGAAGAACAGGGCCAGGCCGATGCACGAATAGGCGAACAGCTTTAGGCTGGCCGCCCATTCGATCAGCGCCAAGTGGCGGCCCGAGTACTCGAGGATAAGCGCCTCGTGGATCATGGTCAGTTCGAGGTGCGTGGCCGGGTTGTCGACCGGGACGCGCGCGTTCTCGGCCAGCGACACCATCGTGAATGCCACCCCGGCAAAGGCCAGGCCGGGATAGATGGCCAGCTCGCGGTGCGCGAGCGTCTCGACGATCGTGGTGAGCGAGGTGGACTGGGAGATCAGCGAGGCCGAGAACAGTACCATCAGCAGCGCCGGCTCGGCAAGGAAGCCGACCAGCATCTCGCGCCGCGCACCCATGGTGCCGAATGCGGTGCCGACGTCCATGGCGGCCAGCGAGATGAACACCCGCGCCAGCGCGAACAGACCGACCAGGGCGATCGCATCCGCCGCCGGCGCCAACGGCAGGTCGGTCGACAGCATGGGAATGATGGAGCAGGCCAGCACCATGCAGCCGAACATCACATAGGGCGCGACGCGGAACAGCCGCGACGCGTGCTGGGCGACCATCGACTCCTTGTTGAACAGCTTGTGCAGCATCCTGTAGGGCTGCCAGAGGCTGGGCGCGGACTTGTTCTGGAGCCATGCGCGCCACATGTTGACCCAGCCGGTCAGCAGCGGCGCCAGCGCGATCGCGATGACGATCTCCAGCAACTGCGACACGAAGCCGGTGAAGTTCATGGCGACCTCATCGCATCACCACCAGCAACGTGGCCACGAGCGTCAGGAAGCTGTAAAGCAGGTACACCGAGATTCGCCCTTGCTGCATCAGGCCGACCAGTCGCGCGAGGTACRCCGCCAGGTCGGCGATGGGCACATAGAGCCAGCGCCAGAAGTGATCCTCAACCGTCACGCGGTAGTGGGGCTTGGTGTCGAAGGGCGTGGGTAAATCGCGCCGCATCAGGAAGAAGGGCTCGAAGATCTGACGGATGGGTTGGCCGAAGCCTTCGGCTGTGTCCTGCATGCGCGCGGTGCCCCACGGGAAGCCGCACGCCCAGGGCGGGCCGCGACGCACGCGGCCGTGGTAGAGCCTCCGAACAAGCAGGTAGGCGAGAGCAAAGCTTCCCAGGATGCCGAGCAGGAAGATCACGGGGCCATAGCTGGCTTGCTCGAGGCTGTTCGGCGCCAACAGCCAGCCGTTGGCTGCCACCTTGGCGCCGAGGCCCGTCTCGACAAGCTGCCGAGTCACGGGGTCGATCAACTGAATGAACTGTGTTGGCAGCAGCCCGAGCGCGGTGCAGCCAAGCGCCAGCCACACCATCCCCACACGCTCCCAGCGACCGGCATCGTGGGCGTGGGCGAGCTTGTCCTCGCGCGGCTGCCCAAGGAAGATGACGCCGAAGAACTTGACCATCGTGTAGCCGGCCAGCGCGGCCACCAGCGCGATGAGCGCGGCGACCACCGGGATCAGCATGGTCAGCAACGGCACCGGCAAACCCGGTGTGAAGAGGAAGCTCTGCAGCAGCAACCATTCCGACACGAAGCCGCCAAGCGGCGGCAAGCCGGCGCTGGCCAGCACGCCCAGGAGCRTSAGCCAGGCGACCCAGGGCATGGTCCGGATCAGGCCTCCCAGCTTGCCGAGGTTTCGCTCGGAAGTGGCATGCAGCACGCTGCCGGTGCCGAGGAAAAGCAGGCTCTTGAAGAARGCGTGGCTCGCGACATGATAGAGGGCCGCTGTCAACGCGAGTGCGGCCATCGGCTTCATGCCATAGGCCGAGAAAATCAATGCCAGGCCCATACCGACGAACAGCAGGCCCATGTTCTCGATCGACGAATAGGCCAGCAGCCGCTTCATATCGGTCTGCACCGCCGCGAAGACCACGCCGAACAGCGCTGTCGCCAGTCCGACCGCGAGCAGCAGCCCGCCCCACCACCACATGCGGGTGTGCAGCAAGTCGAAAGATACGCGCAACAGGCCGTAGATGGCCGTGTTGAGCATGACCCCGCTCATCATGGCCGAGACCGGGGAGGGCGCGGCGGGGTGGGCCTCGGGCAGCCAGACATGCAGCGGCAGGACGCCTGCCTTGGCGCCGAAACCGAAGACGGCGAGCAGGAAGCCGGCCGAGGCCCAGAACGGCGACAGGGCCTGGGCGCGCATGTTGGCAAAGGTGTAGTCGCCGGTTTCGGCCTGCAGCACACCGAAGCACAGCAGGACGGCGATGGCGCCGATTCTCGCCATCGTGATGTAGAGATAGCCGGCGCTGCGCACCTCGGCCATGCGGTGGTTCGCGGTCACCAGGAAGAACGACGACAGTGCCATCGTCTCCCACATCACCATGAATGAATACGCATCGTCGGCGAGGATCACCCCCACCATGCTGACCAGGAAAACGTGGTATTCCAGGCACAGCAGGCCGGGTGGCGTGCCTTCGCCCTTGCGGAAGTACCCAGCCGCAAATGCGGAAATTCCGGCTGAAGCGCCACCCACCACCATCAGGAAATAGGCCGACAGGCTGTCCAGGCGGAGATGGAACGGCAATGCCGGGAGWCCGATGGGCAGMACGGCRASCTCGGGCGTGCCAAGCAGCGCGTCCAGGGCCAGACCGAAGAGCGCCAACCCGAGTAGCGCCCCGATGGGGAAGAGCGCCTGGGAGACCAGGCKGAATCGATGCAGGGCGAAGATCCCRGCGGTCCCCACGAACAACCAGCCCATCGCCACAACAAGGATCCAGTCGAGATGGATCCATTCTGCGACGGGGGGCAGACTGCTCATGACGCTGGCGGCCTTGGGGTGCGCAGCGCGCTGCTTGGCGGCCGAAGAGAAGCCTCAGGCGCGCCAGACTCCGTTCGCGGCGTCGCTAYGTCAGAGGAGGGGGTCGCGTCGCGCGCSATGTCGTGGACACCGTGCTGCGCGAGGTAGTCACGGATCAGCTGCCGCACGACCTGCGATGCCGTCCGATCCTGCAGCGCACAAAGTCGCTCGAAGGCTTCCTTCTTGTTCGGATCAATGAGCAGCGTCAGCCGTGCAGTTTTGAATTCCATGGATCCTCAGCATGSCAATGCGATAAGTACCCGCAGCACATGGTACATGAATGCCATGCAAATCACGAAGCCTTAGCCTCGTTGGTCTTTCAGTGCCGATGCGACCAAYGCAAACCCCGCGAGCAACTGGCTGGCGGCWGCAGGGTCCAAGCCTTTCGGCCTGCGAATTGCTYTCAACAGGCTTGTCTCTRGTGCATCACCTTTGCAGGCGAACACGATGCTATGGCTCAGCTCGCCGTCATCGACCACCAGGACCGAGCCGTCGAAACTTCGACGAATGCGAGCCAGGTGCTCATCGTTTTCAGGGTCGCCGTATTGCAGATTTACCACCATGATCCCGTCGCAGTCGAGCGTCTCGTGGCAGTCGTCGTAGAAGCCTTGAGAACACAAGCGGGCGGGCAGTCCCTCGAGGTCATWGCCGTCAACGATCAASACATCGAAACGACTTGGACCACGGCGCACGAAGTCCACCCCATCGGTTTGAAAAACGATGAACCGTACGTCGTCRGGCGGTATGTGGAACTCATCGCGCAAWGCGATCACCAGCGGATTGATCTCGGCGATCTGRATCCGGGCGCTGGGCAAATGGTGATAACAGAATTTKGCCAACGATCCGCCGCCCARTCCGACCATCCCGATGCTTCGCGGCTCCGGCTTGAAAAGGAGGAATCCCATCATCGTGCGCGTGTATTCGAGGGCCAGCGCATTGGGATCGTTGATCCGCATGCAGCTTTGAATGTCACTGATACGGAAGTGGAGGGCCTTGGAATTTGCGTTCTCGTAGATAAAGGGCTTGATGTGTTGCACAGACGCGGGGCTATCGAACATGGGCAAGGTGGATTTCTTGATTCTTGATTGAGGAACTCGGGTGTCAGTGCTTTGCCATTTGCACCAGCGAGGCTCGAATGCGGTCGGTGTCCACGTCGGTGATCACCACGCGCGGAGTCAGGACCATCGGCTGATTGATTTGGAGATTGGGCAGCACGAGCAGACATTGGGTCCGGTCATTGTTCGGGGCCGTCATCCTTTGGTGCGCGAGCACCCCTTGACGTACGACGTCCGTCGAGGCGATGTTTGTGAGCAAGGTGACAACCACCGTTCGATCCAGTCCGAGGTCCAGCCTCGCGACGTCGTCCCCCTGCTGAGAAGTCGAGTCGATTTGGCCTGCAGCCAGATCAACGTCGTTCTTCAGAATCTGTCTGATGATCTCCAGTAGGCAATCTCGCATGAGTGATTCGGGGAATGGGTCGGCTGTCTCGGTGGCCCGAATGAGCCCGGCCAGGCCCAACAGGTCGGCGTCGCTCCCCTCGTACCGCGCGCACCGCAGCCGCCACTCGGGGTGTTGCTGACAGGCAGCATCGACCTCGCGTGGATCAGCGGCGGCATAGCAAGCCGCGTCCAGCCAGGTCATGGCTTCTTCGAAGGTGTCGATCGACGCTAAGGCGTCGGGAAACTGCCGTGCATAGGACTTCGGATCCCGCACGCCGCGGCGCGTGCGCATGAGCGGCGACGCAAGGTGGACGTAGTCACCCTCGCGCCAAAGCGCCGCGCAAACTTGGGCTTTCCCCCCGGGCGGCTGGAATTGCACGAGCTTCAGATTGTGGCGGGGCCGTGACCGTTGAGGTGGCGTGGGGATGCTGAATGGCTGCTGGGGCATGGCGACGCTTCAAAACTTTCTCGACGCTTAGCTAGCCAACGCACTCAAGGAGGCGTAAGCTCTAAAGGCAAATGTAATGCGTTTGGCGTGTAATTGCAATGGTAATGCGATTAACATGCAGAACTGATGATCCAGACCGCTGTCTCAATGGTCAGCCGTGATGCGGCGATGCGGGCCACGTGCGATCTGCGCCGCCCAGATTACCGGCGTTGAGAGGACAGCGCCGGAATGTTCAAGCCCCTTGGAAGCCGGATCGACCATGACAACGACCACGTTTCGGACATCGCCAGCTACCATCTGCCTCGGCCGGGCGTCGTCGCGATCCGGTAGAGTTCCAGCAGGACGTCGCCGCTCCTGCCGATGCCGCTCATTTTTGGGATGTCCGAAGTCAGCGTGCTGTCCAAGTCTTCGTTCGTCGGATTTAGAGAGGCCTTCACGGCCGGCCTTGGCTTCTTGCCCAGATGGTTCGTTGATTTGAGGGTCTGGGCCTTGGGTGCGGATTTCTCGACCACTTCATCGCAGGGTTTGCAGCGCGTGCGGATGAAGGTCAGCCATCACTGCTGTCCAAGACAGGCGAATCCGGCGGATGACATGCTGAACTGACGCGGGTTCCGGACGGCTTGTGTGTGGATTTCAGGATCGTGCCCCCATGGGTGCTGTCCAACATCAAGTGAATGCGAATGCGCCCTGGGGTGATTCGTCGGGATCGGGCGGCGCTGTGAACGGCTCGTCGATCCACGCCATCAGATCACGGTGGGTAAACAGATTCATGCGCAGC